>NZ_JBEXTT010000015.1:0-182911 GCF_040614155.1 Nocardiopsis sp. NPDC006139 | reverse complement strand
GCATCACGCCGGCGCCCACCAGGTACGTGGACAGCCCGTTGCTGGTGTCGTCGCCGGTGGTGCCGAGGAGGACCAGCCCGTCCAGGTCGCCCCTCCTGCGGGTGCCTCCGCTCAGTTCCCCCCGCCGGTGCGGTGGGACACCCGGCGCAGCAGGACCAGCGCCCGGTCGATGACCCGGACGGGGCCGCCCGCCGTGACGAACGGCCGGTCCAGCACGTCCGGCTCCGCGGTGTCCAGCACCGTCTCCCAGGCCATCCCGTACTCGGTGCCCGGCACCGTGAAGTCCACCGCGTCCGCGCCGCTGTTGAGCAGCAGCAGGAACGAGCTGTCCCGGATGCGCCTCCCCCGCGGATCCGGTTCGGTGATGGCGTCCCCGTTGAGGAACACCCCCAGGGCGCGTCCGGGCCTGTTCCAGTCGTCCCCGTTCATCGGCCGCCCGTCCGGGCGCAGCCAGGCGATGTCGGGCAGCCCCTCCCGGTCGCTCTTGGCGGCGGCGCCCTCTACCGGGCCGCCGCGGAAGAACCGCCGGCGCCGGAAGACCGGGTGCTCCCGGCGCAGCCGCGCCAGGTCGCGGACGTAGTCCAGCAGGTCGTTCTCGGGCTCCTCCCCCTCGCCGAGACCGGCCGCCTTCCAGTCGATCCAGGAGATCTCGTTGTCCTGGCAGTAGGCGTTGTTGTTGCCCCCCTGGGTGCGCCCCACCTCGTCCCCGTGGGACAGCATCACCACCCCCTGGGACAGGTACAGGGTGGTGAGGAAGTTGCGCACCTGTCGGCGCCGCAGCGTGATGATCGCCGGGTCCTCGGTGGGGCCCTCCACCCCGTGGTTCCAGGACCGGTTGTCGTCGGTGCCGTCGCGGTTGTCCTCGCCGTTGGCCTCGTTGTGCTTGTGGTCGTAGGCGACCAGGTCGGCCAGCGTGAAGCCGTCGTGGCAGGTGATGAAGTTGATCGACGCCACCGGGCGGCGGCCGTCGTCCTGGTAGAGGTCGCTGGAGCCCGACAGCCGCGAGGCCAGCTCGCCCAGCACCGGCTCGCCCCGCCAGTAGTCGCGCACGGTGTCGCGGTACTTGCCGTTCCACTCGGTCCACAGCGGCGGGAAGTTGCCCACCTGGTAGCCGCCCGGGCCCACGTCCCAGGGCTCGGCGATCAGTTTGACCTGGGAGATCACCGGGTCCTGCTGGACGATGTCGAAGAACGTGCTCAGCCGGTCCACGTCGTGGAACTCGCGGGCCAGCGCCGACGCCAGGTCGAACCGGAACCCGTCCACGTGCATCTCCAGGACCCAGTACCGCAGCGAGTCCATGATGAGCTGGAGCGAGTGCGGGTGCCGGACGTTGAGGCTGTTGCCGCACCCCGTGTAGTCGAGGTAGTAGCGCTGGTCCTGGTCCCCCACCCGGTAGTAGCTGAGGTTGTCGATGCCGCGCAGCGACAGGGTCGGCCCCATGTGGTCGCCCTCGGCGGTGTGGTTGTACACCACGTCGAGCAGGACCTCGATGCCCGCCTCGTGCAGCGACTTCACCATCGCCTTGAACTCCTGGACCTGCTGCCCGCGCGAGCCGCGTGCGGCGTACCCGCTGTGCGGGGCAAGGAAGGCGAGGGTGTTGTACCCCCAGTAGTTGGTCAGCCCGCGCGCCACCATGGCGTGCTCGGGCACGAAGTGGTGCACCGGCATGAGCTCGACCGCCGTCACCCCGAGCGAGGTGAGGTAGTCGATCACCGCCGGGTGCGCCAGCCCCGAGTAGGTGCCCCGCTGGTGCTCGGGGATGCCGGGGTGGCGCATGGTCAGCCCGCGCACGTGCGCCTCGTAGATCACCGTCTGGTGGTACGGGGTGCGCGGCCTGGACTCGTTGCCCCAGTCGAAGAACGGGCTCACCACCACGCACTTGGGCACGTAGGGGGCGCTGTCGGCGGTGTTCTTGCGGCCGGGGTCGGAGAAGTGGTAGCTGAACAGCGATTCGTGCCAGGTGAGATTGCCGTTCAGCGCTTTGGCGTAGGGATCGGTGAGCAGTTTGTTGGGATTGCAGCGCAGTCCGTGCTCGGGTGCGTAAGGACCGTGGACCCGGTACCCGTACTGCTGACCCGGACCGATACCGGGAAGGTACCCGTGCCAGACGAATCCGTCGTATTCGGTCAGGGGTATACGGGTCTCCTCGCCGTCGTCGTCGAACAGGCACAACTCCACCTGGTCGGCGGCCTCGGAGAAGAGCGAGAAATTGGTACCGGACCCGTCGTAGGTCGCACCCAGAGGATAGGAACTACCTGGCCAGACTTCCACCATAGGCGTTATCGGTCTCTTGGTCTCGGGGCTTTCGAGCGGTATCTGGAGATCCGTCCGTGAGCGCTCCCAGTTGCGGTCGGGTGCGCGGACGGTCCGTCGATGGTCCGAAAGCGGATGGTCGTGTGGTGACGACTTCTTTCTTCCGCTCCGGCCGCAGAAGTATGCCGAACTGGACCGATGATCATTCATCGGCCGCCCCGGGCGGGGGGCGGTACCGGTGGGGATCGTGATTTCCGGTGATATGCGGGGCGGCCCGGGAGGGGGAATTCCGACGGGCCCCGCGATTCGCCCCCCGACGGCGCCGCGGGGCCGCGCCGCCCCCCGGGGGCGGCGCGGCGGCGGTCAGGCCCCCGGCCGGGCCCGGTCCAGGATCAGGCCCGTGTCCACGCCCCGGGGCAGGGTGCCGAACACGTGCCCCCACTCGCCGCCCAGCCGGGAGGCGGTGAAGGCCTCGGCCACCGGGGTGGGGGAGTGGCGCAGCAGCACCGACGCCTGGAGCGTGAGCGCCATCAGCTCCACCACCGAACGCGCCCGGTACTGGACCTCCTCCAGGTCGCCCAGGGTCTGCTCCAGCCGCTTGACGGCCGTGTCGTAGTGGTCGTCCACGCCCCGGGCGGCGTCCAGCTCGGTGAGGAACGCCGCCACCGACTCGGGGCTGCGGCCCATCGCGCGCAGCACGTCCAGGGCGGCAACGTTGCCCGAGCCCTCCCAGATGGAGTTGAGCGGGGAGTCCCGGAACAGCCGGGGCATGCCCGACTCCTCCACGTACCCGTTGCCGCCCAGGCACTCCAGCGCCTCGGCGGCGTGCGCGGGCTGGCGCTTGGTCACCCAGAACTTGCTCACGGCCACGGCCAGCCGCCGGAAGGCGGTCTCGGCCTCGTCGCCGCGCACCGACCGGTCCACCGCCCCGGCCAGCCGGGTCATGAGCGCCGTGGCCGCCTCCGACTCCAGCGCCAGGTCGGCCAGCACGTTGCGCATGAGCGGCTGCTCCGCCAGCCGCCTGCCGAACGCCGACCGGTGCTCGGCGTGGTGCAGGGCGTGGGTCAGCGCCGCCCGCATGCCCGCGGCCGAGCCGATGACGCAGTCCAGCCGGGTGCTGTTGACCATCTCGATGATGGTCGGCACCCCGCGGCCCGGCTCGCCCACCAGGTGGGCCACCGCGCCGTCGTACTCCAGCTCCGCCGAGGCGTTGGACCTGTTGCCGAGCTTGTCCTTGAGGCGCTGGATGCGCAGGTCGTTGCGGGTGCCGTCCTCCAGCACCCGCGGCACCAGGAAGCAGCTCAGCCCCTCGGGCGCCTGCGCCAGGGTGAGGAAGAAGTCGCTCATCGGCGCGGACGTGAACCACTTGTGCCCGGTGAGCAGGTGGTGGCCGTCGGCGGTGGGCACCGCGCGCGTGGTGTTGGCGCGCACGTCCGAGCCGCCCTGCTTCTCGGTCATGGACATGCCCGCGATGAGGCCGCGCTTGGTGTGCGGGGCGCGCAGCCCGAAGTCGTAGGTGCGCGAGGCCAGCAGGGGCTCGTACCGCTGCGCCAGTTCCGGGGCGTGGCGCAGCGCGGGGACCGCCGCGTAGGTCATGGAGATCGGACAGCCGTGGCCCGCCTCGGGCTGGGACCACAGGTAGAACTTGGCGGCCCGGGCCACGTGGGCGCCGGGCCGGTCGTCGGCCCAGGGGGCGGCGTGCAGGCCGAACTCGACGGCCTGGTCCATGAGGACGTGGTAGGCGGGCTGGTAGTCGACCTCGTCGATCCGGTGCCCGTAGCGGTCGTGGGTGCGCAGGACGGGCGGGTAGGCGTTGGCGGACTCGCCCCAGGAGCGGACCCGCTCCGTTCCGGCGGCGTCGCCCACCTCGCGGACCTCGGGCTCGGCCCAGGCGGCGCCCTCGCGCCGCACGCCCTCCAGCAGGGCGGGGTCGTCGGCGGCGTTGTAGTCGCCGAGCGGGGCGGCCTGGTTGAACACCTCGTGTGTCGGGGGCATGGCGTACTCTTCCGTTCCTGTTCGCAGGCGGCCGGGTGCCGCGCATCCTATCCCGTCGCGACCAGGGGTAACAGAATCGGGTTCGGTTCCGCCCCGGACCGGCCCCCGCCGGTGGAGAATGACACGATGACCTTCACGGACCCCGCTCCCGCCCAGGCCCCCGAGATGCCGCCCCCCGAGGAGATGTGGGCGGGGCCCGCCGCGATCGCCGTGCTCGGCGCACTGGTCCCCGACCACGGCTCGCCGTGGCAGCGGTGGGGCCGCGCGCTGGACCACGACCACAGCGAGGGGCGGTGCTGCCTGGCCCTGGTGGAGGGCGGCCGCGCCGTGCTGTTCGGATACGACGTCGACGGCTCCCGCACACGGCGCGCGGCCCCGGCCGTCGACCTGCTCGCCGGCGGCCCCGGCTGGCTGCCCTGGGAGTGGCTGGACAAGGCCCTGCGGGACGCCGAGATCGTCTCCTTCCTCGCCTGGTGGGACGGCCGCGCCTGGTACCGGGCGCCCCTCCCGGAGGGGGCCGACGAGGTCCTGTACCCGGACGCCGACGCCGACGACGTGTACGAGTCCCTGCTGGAGTTCTGCCTCGACGGCGGGTGGGACGATGACGACGAGGACTCGCAGGAGCGGCAGGACGCGCTCAAGGCGGGCCTGGACGCCCTGGTGGCCGCCGCCTCCGAGCGGCGCCTCGGCGAGGGCGTGCTGAAGGGGCTCGCCGACGCCCTGCCCGACCCGGACGCCGCCGACACCGAGGGGGCGCTGGCCGAGGCCCGCCGGCTCGGGCTGACCGGCGAGGAGGAGCCTCCGGCGCTGCCCGCCGGGACGGGCGAGCCGGCCGGCCGCCGCGTCCACCTGCCCGAGGGCCAGGCGGGCGCGTCGGTGGGGGTCGCCGCCCGCGGTACCGCGGAGAGGCCGCGGCCGGAACCCGTGGAGCCGGGTCCGGCCCTGCGGGCCTTCCTGGACTGGGCGGGCGGGCACGCCCCGGCCGGGGTGACGGTCTCCGCCGTCGGATACGGCGACATCACCGTCCGGGTCGGCGGGGCGCACCTCCCCGCGCCCCCCGGCGGGGGCGCGGACCCGTCGGCCGCCCTGGCCCGGGCCTGGCGGGAGGAGGAGGCCGACCCGCGCAGCGGCGCGTGGCTGTACGCGCGCGTCGACACGGGGCGGGGGACCGTGGAGCGCTTCTACGACGGCCTGCCCGACCGGGCGCACCCCGCCGAGATGTCCACGCGCGCCCTCGAACGGCTGCGCGGGGAGATGGCCGCCCGCGACGGGGAGTGGCGCCCGGACTGGGCGGCGCTGCTGGCCGAGGACTTCGTCCGCGACGGCGCACCGCCCCGCCTGTGCTGGAACCCGGGCATCCCGCTCTCCCTGGGCTGAGGCCGCGCCCCGCGGGTCAGCGGCCCACGCCCAGAGAGAAGCCGCCGTCGGTGGTGATCACCTGCCCGATGACCCACCGGCCCTCGTCGGACGCCAGCCAGCCCACCAGCCGGGCCGGGTCGGACGGATGCCCGAACCGGCCGAACGGGGTCGCCGCCAGGACCTGTTCGATGAGCTCCGGGGAGCGGTCGGTGGACTCCGGGTCCAGGTACCCGGTGTTCACCGGACCGGGGTTGACCGTGTTCAGGACGATGCCGTGCGGCAGCAGCTCGGCGGCCGCGGTGGCGGTCAGCCCGGCCAGCGCCGCCTTGCTCGCCGCGTAGGCCACCTCGCCGACCATGGGGCCGTGGATCTGCCCGGAGGTCGTCCAGAACACCCGGCCGGTGGCGTGCTCGTCCAGCGGTCCGGAGAACTCCTGCCGGTCGCCGGGGCGGGCTCCGGGCGCCTCCTCCAGCCCGGCGAACGCTTTGGCGAAGTGCGAGGTCAGCAGCAGGGTGGACCGGGTGTTGACCGACCAGTGGCCGTCCAGCTTCTCCGCGGTCATGTCCAGGAGGGAGCCGTTCCCGCCCGAGCGCGCGTGGTTGCACACCAGCACGTGCAGGGAGCCGGTCAGCTCCCGTGCGGCGGCCACGAGGCGCTCGGGGGCGTCGGGCTCGGCCAGGTCCAGGCCCAGGTCCCCGAAGGCGGCGCCGGGGCGCAGCGCCGCCCGGAGCCCCGCGCGCACCCCGTCGAGGTCGTCGGGGCCCCAGGGCTGGTCGGCGTCGTGCGACCGGTGGTGGTGGACGAACAGGTCGGCGCCCAGTTCGGCCAGTCGCGCGGCGATCGCGTATCCGATGCCCCTGCGCCGGGAGACCCCGGTGACCAGGGCGGTCCTGCCGTGCAGCGGAAGTGGGTTCGTCATGGTCGCGATCCTAGGAACCCCGGCCCGTTGCCCGCACCGCCTTTTCTGCCGGATCCGCCGCCCACCGGGTGGTCGCGGTCGGGACCAGGGCGGCGGCCGGCACCACCGCGTTGACGGCGGCCATGACCGCCGCCGTCGCTGGACCCCCTAGGGCCAGAGGAGGCCGCGCTCCCAGGTCCCCCGGGACTCCTCGCGCCGGTAGCGCAGGCGCACGTGGCGGCGGTCCGGGGAGCCCTGCCAGAACTCCACCTCCACCGGCCGGACCACGTACAGCCCCCAGTCGTCGGGCACCAGGGACGGGTCGGCCTCCACCCGGGCCCGGCTCTCGTCGAAGGCCCGGTCCATCTCCGCGGGGTCGGCCAGCGGGTCGCTCTGGCGGCCGTGCAGCCCGGCCGCCCGCGACGCCGGCGGCCGGGAGCGGAAGTCCGCGGCGCACAGCCCCGGCGTGGCGAGCTCCGCGACCCCGCCCACCCGCACCTGGCGGCCCTGCTCGCGCCAGTGGAACAGCAGCGCCGCCTGCGGGTCCGCGGCCAGCTCCCGCCCCTTGCGCGAGGTCGTCGTGGTGGCGAACCACCACCCCTCGGGGGTGAGGTCCTTGAGGATCACCACCCGCGCCGACGGCGCCCCGGCCTCGTCGGCGGTGGCCACCGCCATGGCGTGCGGCTCGGACACCCCGGCGGCCACCGCCTCCTCGAACCACGCGGTGAACAGCGCGATCGGGTCGTCGGGGGCGGTGGACGGGTCGAACGCGGGCAGGTCCCCGGCGAACACCGGCAGGCCGCGCAGCAGTTCGCGGACGGTCATGGGTCTCCTCTCGGATCGGCGCAGCCCACCCTACGGACCGGCCGCAGAAACGGCAGCCCAAAACTCGCCCAAGGCCCACGGGCCGCGTGTGTTCCCACGGCCTCCGCTGGGCAGTGGCACCCCTGCGTCATCCGACCGAGAGGAGCGATCGTGGAGATCGGGTTCAAGCTCATGGCCGAGCGGTACAGCGTCCCCGAGCTGGTGCGCCAGGCGATACGGGCAGAGGAGCTCGGGTTCGGCTTCGTGGAGATCAGCGACCACTACCACCCCTGGCTGTTCGAGCACGGGCACTCGCCCTTCGCCTGGTCGGTGATGGCGGCCATCGCGCAGGCCACCGAGAGCATCCGCATCGGCCCCGGGGTGACCTGCCCGTCGATGCGGTACCACCCCGCGATCGTCGCCCAGATGTCGGCCACCACGGCGGTGCTGTCGGGCGGACGGCACTTCCTGGGCGTGGGCTCGGGGGAACGGCTCAACGAGCACGTCGTCGGCGACGCCTGGCCCTCGGTCACCGTCCGGCACGCGATGCTGCGGGAGTCGCTCCAGATCATCCGCATGCTGTGGACCGGGGGGTACCACTCCTTCGAGGGGGAGTACCTCACCCTGGACGACGCCCGGGTGTTCGACCTGCCCGACACCCCGCCCGAGATCATCGTCGCCGCCGGCGGCGAGCAGGCCGCGGCCCTGGCCGCCGAATACGGCGACGGGCTGTTCGCGACCGAGCCCAAGCCGGAACTGGTGGAGGCCTACCGGGCCGCCGGGGGCGACGGGCCCCGGTACGTGGAGGTGCCGCTGGCCGTCGCCGACGACGTGGACACCGCCCTCCAGCGGGCCCGGGAGGGGTTCCGGTTCGGCCTCAGCGGCTGGAAGGTGATGGCGGAGCTGCCCAACCCGGTCAACTTCGAGGCCGCCACCGCGCTCGCCACCCCGGAGGACATGCGCCAGATGGCGTCCGCCGGCCCGGACCCGCAGGAGCACCTCAAGCAGGTCCGGACCTTCGCCGAGGCCGGGTTCGACCACCTGGTCCTGATGAACGCGGGGGCCGACCCGGACGACTTCTTCGCCTACGCCGAGGAGAACCTGCTCCCCGAGCTCACGTCCGCCCCCTGACCGGGACCTCCAGCGGGTGGCCGACGGTGGCGTCGATGTGGTCGGGGACCTCTCCTTCATGGTCGCCCACCGTCAGCGTCCCGGTGGGCTCGAACAGCAGGATCGAGGCGCCGCCGTCGGACTCGGGCCGGTGCTCGATCCCGCGCGGCACCACGAACACCGAGCCGGGACCCAGCGCGACCACCCGCTCCTCCGCGCCCTCGCGCAGCCGGATGCGCAGGTCGCCGTCGATCACCAGGAAGAACTCGTCCGTGTCCCGGTGGGCGTGCCACACGTACTCGCCGCGCACCTTGGCCACCCGGACGTCGTAGTCGTTGACCCGGGTCACCACACGCGGGCTCCACAGCTGCTCGAAGGAGGCCAGCGCCGCGGCCAGGTCGATGGGTTCGTCGCTCATGGACGCCATCCTCCCGGTGGCGCCCCGGCCGCGGAAGTGCTAGGAATCGCACATGCCGCAAGATTCCTCGCACCGGGTGGCGCTGATCGTGGACGCCGGGTCCAACCCGTTCGAGATGGGCGTGGCCACCGAGCTGTTCGGGCTGCGCCGCCCGGAGATCGACCGGACCTGGTACACGCTCACCGTCTGCTCGCCCACCCCCGAGGCGCCGGTGCACCTGGGGCTGTTCACCCTGGCCGGCCTCGCGGACCTGGACGCCGCGGCCGGGGCGGACACGGTCATCGTGCCCAACCGCCCCGACCCGTGGACGCCGCCCCGGCCGGAGGTGCTCGCCGCCGTGCGCGCGGCCCACGCCCGCGGGGCGCGCCTGGTGAGCTTCTGCACGGGCAGCTTCACTCTGGCGGCCGCGGGCGTGCTGGACGGGCGCCGGGCGGCCACCCACTGGCGGCACGAGGAGCTGTTCACTCGGCTGTACCCGAAGGTGCGGCTGGAGCGCGACGTGCTCTTCGTGGACGACGGCGACGTGCTCACCGCCGCGGGCAGCGCGGCCGCCCTGGACCTGGGGCTGCACCTGATCCGGCGCGACCACGGCGCGGAGGCGGCCGCCTCCGTGAGCAGGCGGCTGGTGTTCACCGCGCACCGGGAGGGCGGCCAGCGCCAGTTCGTGCCCGCCCCGCTCCCGCACCCCGCCGACGTGTCACTGGCGCCGCTCCTCGACTGGGCGCGCGAACGCCTGGGCGAACCCCTCACCGTCGCCGACCTGGCGGCCCGCGCCGCGGTGAGCCCGGCGACCCTGCACCGGCGCTTCCGCGCAGAGCTGGGCACCACCCCGCTGGCGTGGCTGCGCGCGGAACGGGTCCTCGCCGCCCGGCGCCTGCTCGAACGCACGGACCTCGACCTGTCCTCCGTGGCCCGGTCCAGCGGCCTGGGCACCCCGGCCAACCTCCGCGAGGCGGTCCGCGCGCACACCGGCCTCAGCCCCTCGGCCTACCGCTCCGCGTTCCGCCTCACCTGAGCACGGGAACAGCGGACCCGGTCAAGCCGCGCCGGTGCCGCCTACGAGGCGTTCTCGATCCCCCCACCTCATGTGGCCATGAGCCCGACCAGGCGCTCGAGCACACGCAGCTGCGCCGGGTTGTACAGTTCCACCGCCGCCTCGGCCATCGCCTGCGCCGCCCGCCGGGGACCCCGCGGCGAGTCCGCCACCGGATCCGGGCCCTCCGCCCGCGCACGGAGGGCCGCCGGCAGCAGCCGCTCGGCGAGATCGGCCACCACGGCGTCATCCGCGTCCGCGGGCAGCTCCTCGAACTCCCGCTCGGCCTCCTCCGGGTCGCCGATGAGCTCGCGGAACTCCGCGAGGTACCTCTCGCTGAACACGGTCGAATAGACCGCCAGCAGCGACCGCTGCCGCTCCGACAGGTCACCGTAGACCGAGGCGAAACCGGGCGGGGCGTACACCGACGCGCGGTGCCGCAGGATCACGGCCAGCTCCTCCCGCACCCGGACCAGCCGGTCGATCCTCGCCTCCAGGTCCGCGTCCAGCGCCCGGATCGCCTCCTCCGGCTCGTCCTCCACCGCCGCGATCTCCGACAGCGGGATCCCCAGGTCGCTCAGCCGCCTGATCCGCACCAGCCGCACCAGGTGCGGAACGCCGTACTGCTTGTACCCGTTGGCCGTCCGCTCCGGGACGTCCAACAGGCCGATCTCGTGATAGTGCCGCACGGCCTTCACCGTCGTTCCGGCGAGCTCGGCGATCTGCCGGGTGCTCCACGCCATGCGCCCCTCCTCGGTTCGTGCTCCGGTCCACCCGTTCCCACCCCGGGCTTGACCATGCCCCAGGGGCATGGTCTGGAGTGGACGCATGCGCCACCTTCGAGAGCCCTTCCGGATCATCCGAGCGAACCTCGGAGCCTACCTCGCCATGAACGCGGTCATGTTCGGCCTCTTCTTCGCCGGCGTCGCCGCGGCGCTCGCCTTCCCCGACCTGCAAGCGGCACAGATCACGTCCATGGAGCAGGACGGCACGGCGGACCTGGTGGGCGAACTGCTCGGGAACGTCTGGCTGTTCGGCCTGACCATCCTCGCGGTCAACGTGCTGACGGTCGCTGTGGCGACCATCCTGCTGCCCTCGATGATCGTCCCCTTCGCCGGCATCGTCCTCTTCGCCTACCGGGCGTTCGGCTTCGGGCTGTCCCTGGCCCCGGTCGACGCCACCGCGGCGAAGATCCTGGTCCCGCACTCCCTGACGCTCCTCATCGAGTTCCAGGCCTACGTCCTGGTCATGCTCGGCGCCTACCTCCTGGGGCGCGCCTGGCTGTGCCCCGCGTCGGTCGGCGCCGACACCCGCCGCCAGGGGTACCTCCGCGGCCTCGGGCAACTGGGCCGCCTGCTCCCGCCCGCGCTCGCCCTGTTCGTGATCGGCGCCGCGTACGAGGCCTTCGAGATCATCTACCTCATCCCCCCGCTGTTCCTGGGCTGACCCCTTCGGGCAGAATCGGGTGATGCTGAACATCGGATCTGTCGTGCTGGGCGTCTCCGACGTGGCCCGTGCGACGGCCTTCTGGACCGCGGCCCTCGACTACACGCCCCGCGACCCCGGCACCGACCGCTGGATCGTCCTGGTCCCCACCAGGGGACCGGGCGTCCAGATCGCGCTCGGCCTGAGCGACGTACCCGTCCAGGAGCACCCCCGGGTCCACCTGGACCTCTACGCGAAGGACGCCGCCGACCAGGCCGCCGAGGTCGAACGGCTGGTGGCCCTGGGCGCCGAACGCGTCGACTGGGACCTCTACCCCGAGGACCCCGACTTCGTCGTCCTCGCCGACCCCGAGGGCAACCGCTTCTGCATCATCGACTCCAGCCGCTCCTGACCCCAAGCACCACCACCCCAGGGAACCCCACCCACCCGCCGGGGCCCACTCCAACCGGAGGGCATCGCACCTCCTCCGCCCCGGGGATCCCCACCCGGGGGCCGGCCACACCCGGAGGGCATCGCAGCGCCCCCGCCGCAGGGGGTTTCCCACCCGACCGGGACCTCCGCCACAACCGGAAGGCGTCGCAGTACCTCTGCCCCAGGGGGTTTCTCACCCGATTGGAAACCTCAGCTCCAGCCGTGTCACACCAGTAGGGTGCCCGACCCCAGGGGGTCTTCGCCGAGGTAGTTGTAGGTTTCCAAGAGCTCGGCCGCTTGGGAACGGCGGTCCGCGCCGGGTGGGCCCGGCCCCGGCCGCAGTCGGTGTCCGGCAGACCGCCAGACGGAATCGTTGGGCGCGCGTGGCGGGTGGTGGGGGTGTGACTGCCGGAGCCGGGTGCACGCGGAGCGCGCGCACCCGCACCGCCTGGAAAGGTTGGGGGCGCCGGCGGCGGTGAGGGGGCTCCACGCTGTCGCCTACTCCCGCGGATGACCGCGGTACGGACGGGAGCGGGGGTGAAAGCCGCACGTACCCGCGATCTTGGCCCCAGACCGGGCACAGGACCGCGCACCTCCACCGCAGGGGGTGAAGGCCGCCCGCACCCACAGCTCCAACCCCCAGGGGGTGTGGGGAAGAGGAACCGCGCACCTCAGCCCACAGGGGTGAAGGCCGCGCATACCCACAGCCCCAAGCCCCAGGGGGTGCGGGCAAGAAGAACCACACACCTTCAGCCCCAGGGGATGAAGGCCGCCCACACCCGCGGCATCAACCCGAGGGGGATCAGGGGAGGAAGAACCACAACCCCCGCCCCCGAAGGTACCGCCGCACATCCCCGCGTCCCCATCCCAAGACCGGGAACAGGACCGCGACCCCGCCCCGGAGGGACGAAGGCCGCGCCCCCGCGACATCGCCACGTGGGCCCGGGGAGAAAGAACCGTGACCCCACCCCGCCCCACCCCGAAGAAAGAACCGCCCACCCCCACCCGTATCCCCACACAACGCCCCCGATACGATTCCCCCTGTCGCCCCCTCACCATTCACCCGCCCACCTCCCTCGCCCTAACCACCAAACCTCCGACGTCCAACGTCCGACACCACCGAGGGACGAGTGATCCCGTGATGGGACCACTCCCGGGATGCAGCGCCAGGGGGCACGGCGCGAGAGGAGACCATGGCCGAGCCGACGGAGTCCGCCGCAGAACCTCCCGAACGCACACGCTGGCTCTGGGCCCTGCTCGGCAGTGTGGTCCTCACCCACACCGCCCTCAACCTCACCCGCCCCCTCATCTCCTACCGCACCATCGCCGTCGGCGGCGACGCCGTCGAGGTCGGCCTCATCACCGCCGCCTACGCGCTCCTGCCCCTGGTCATCGCCGTCCCGCTGGGCAGGGCCACCGACCGCTCGGCGCGCATCGCCTGGATCGTCGGCCTGGGCTCGGTCATCCTCGCTGCGGGCGGTCTCCTGCTCTCCCTGGTCGACGGGCTGGCGGGCCTGGCCCTGGCCAGCACCGTCGTCGGCGTCGGCCACCTGCTGTGCATGGTCGCCGGGCAGGGCCTCATCGCCCGCCACTCCCGCCCGGAGAACCTGGACCGCGACTTCGGCTGGTTCACCGCCGCCGCCTCCCTGGGCCAGCTCGCCGGCCCCCTGATCTCCGGCGCCATCCTCGCCGACGCCTCCGGGGACGCTCTGCTCGCGGCCACCTCCACCGCCCTGGTCGTCGCCGGGGCCGTCGCCGCCCTGGGCGCGCTGCCGCTCCTCGCCCTGTTCCGGCTGAGCCCGGTCCGGCGCACCGCCGAACAGAAGGCCGCGCCGCCGGTGCCCACCCTGGACCTGCTGCGCCGCCGCCGGATGCCCTCCGCCCTGCTGGCCAGCCTGGCGCTGCTCTCCGCGGTGGACATCCTCACCGCCTACCTGCCCCTCATCGCCGAGAGCCGGGACATCCCCCCGGTGCTCGTCGGCGTCCTACTCAGCCTGCGCGCGGGTTCCTCACTGCTCTCCCGCCTGACCCTGCCCTGGATGCTGCGCCGCTGGTCGCGCAAGACCCTCATCGTCGCCAGCACCGCCGTCGCCGGACTGTCGCTGATCCTGGTGGCCCTGCCGCTGGGCGGGTTCGCGGCGCTGGCCCTCGTGCTGGGCCTGGGCGGGTTCCTGCTCGGCCTGGGCCAGCCGCTGACCATGGCCGAGGTGACCACCCTGGCGCCGGAGGGCGCACGCGGCTCCGCCCTGGCGCTGCGCATCTGGGGCAACCGGCTGGGCCAGGTCGCCATCCCCGCCGCCGCGTCCGCGGTCGCCGGGGCGGTGGGCGCCCCCGGCGCCCTGCTGTTCTCCGCCGCCGTCCTCATCACCGCGGCCGTCACCGCCCGCTGACCACAACCGCCACAACCCGCTGGTCCGGCCCGTCCCCACCAACGGTGCTTGTCGTACCCGACCGCCAGGATGGCCGCGCGACCCCACCCCCGACAAGGAGACGCCATGGCCGACGACCCCGTCTACCTGAAGGGCATGGAGGACGACCCCGCCTTCCCCGACCACCTGGTGGCCAAGGGCAGGTCGATCCTGCACGCTCTCCACGAGCGCATCGGGTCCCAGCGCCCCGCCGACCTGCCCGAGCTCTACGTGCTCACCCATGCGGCCACCGAGGAGTTCAACGCTCTCCAGGAGGAGTTCTGGGAGGCGGGCAGCGACATCGACACCGTCATCCGGGAGGCCATCGCCCTCTCCTTCGAGCGCGTCATGAAAGCCCACGGATTCGCCGACGCAGACCTGGAAGAGGCTCTGGCCCCCCGCGACTGGTGACGCGCAAAAGGGGCCGCGCCCTCACGCGGCCCCCGCCCCACAGGAGCGAAAAAGAGAGGCGTCCGCCCGTCACGCCTTGATCGAGGCCTGCTCCCGCCCGGAGTCGTGCCCGACCACGATCTTGCGGGCCTTGGACTGCTCGGCCACCGGGATCCGCAGCGTGAGCACGCCGTCGGCGTAGTTCGCGGTGATCCGGTCGGTGTCCAGGGTGTCCCCGAGGAAGACCTGGCGGCTGAACGTGCCGTTCGGCCGCTCGTTGACGATCAGTTCCAAGCCCTCGCGGCGCAGGCCGGGGCGTTCCGCCTTGACGGTGAGGACGTTGCGCTCGACTTCGAGGTCGATGCTCTCGGGGGAGACCCCCGGCAGGTCGAAGTGGACCACGAAGTCGTCGTTCTCACGGTAGGCGTCCATCGGCATGACGGCCGGTCGGCCGTTCTCCAGCAGACGCTGGGTGAGCCGGTCGAACTCCCGGAACGGATCGGTGCGCATCAGCATCGCTCGTCACCTCCAAGTGCCTTCGACATCATCGTCGATGACTTGATGCGAACACACTCAACTTTATTGATCACCCAAGGCTTGTCAAGTCCCGAACATACAAAGCGGGCGGGACCCGGAAGGTCCCGCCCGCCTCGCATAACGGCACGTCAGAGCTCTATACGTCAGCACTCAGACCAGCACGTGCCGCTCCGCCAGTGCCGCGTCGTACCGCTCCCACACGATCTCCGCCAGCTCCGGAGCCGCGCCCAGCGCCTCCGACACCACGGTCGACCCGGCCGCTCCCTCGGCACCGGCCACCTCGGTCGATCCCACCGGTCCCACCACCTCCGCCACGGCCTCCGCTTCCGCCACCGTCACGGCCTCCGCCTGCTCACGGACCCGGTCGGCGAAGAACCCCGGGGCCAGCAGGTAGGTGGCCACCGCCACCCGCCGCGCCCCCCGGGCGTACGCCGCGGCGACCGCCTCGGCCGGGGTGGGCCGCGCCGCCGACGCGAACGCCGCCACCGCCTCCCGCCACGGCCCGCGCGCCGCCAGCTCCGCGGCCACGGACTCCACCGTCGCGTTGGCCCCGGGGTCGCTCGACCCCGCCGAGGCCACCACCAGCGCGGTGTCCGGGGCCGCGGTCGCGCCGGCCTCGGCCAGCCGCCGCTCCACCGCCGCCACCAGGCCCGGGTGCGGTCCCAACGTGCCGGCGTAGCGCACCCGCACCCACGGTCCGGTCTCGCGCGCCCGCTCCAGCACCTTCGGCAGGTCCACCTTGCTGTGGTAGGCCGCCGTCAGCAGCGCGGGCAGCACCACGACCTCGCCCGCGCCCTCGGCGGCCAGCGACGCCAGGGCGTCCCGCACCGACGGGGCCGTGTGGTCGAGGTAGGACACCCGCACGTCGGCCTCCGGCCGCAGCGCGCGCACCCGCTCGAACAGCGCCTCCACGGCCGCCGCAGACCGCGGGTCGCGGCTGCCGTGCGCCACCGCCAGCAGCGGCGGCGCGGGGCGGGGCCCGTCGCCGGTCACAGATGGATCCCGCACTCGGTCTTGCCGCTGCCGGCCCAGCGGCCGCTGCGCGGGTCCTCGCCCGGGGCCACCCGCCGCGTGCACGGCTCGCAGCCGATGGAGGGGTACCCGTCGTACTGGAGCGGGTTGATGATCACCCCGTTCTCCTCGATGTAGGCGTCGACCTCCTCCTGGGTCCACCGGGCGATCGGGTTGACCTTGGTCATCCGCTTGCGCCGGTCCCACTGCACGATCGGGGTGTCGCGGCGGGTCACCGAGTCGGCCCGGCGCAGCCCGGTCAGCCACGCGCTGTAGGGCGCCAGCGCCTTCTTCAACGGCTCCACCTTGCGCAGGTGGCAGCAGATGCCCGGGTCGCGCCCGTGCAGCCGCGGGCCCAGCGCCAGGTCCTGCTCGGCCACGGTGCGGGTCGGCTCGACGTTGATCAGGGTGATGTCGTAGATCGAGGCCACGGCGTCGCGGGTGCCGATGGTCTCGGGGAAGTGGTATCCCGTGTCCAGGAAGATCACGTCGATGCCGGGGATCACCTTGGAGGCCAGGTCGACCATGAGGGCGTCGGCCATGGACGAGGTCATGCACAGGCCGTCGCCGAACGTCTCGGCGGCCCACGCGATGATCTCCTGGGCGGTGGCCTCCTCCAGCTCGCGCGATGCGCGCTCGGCGAGCTCGGGACCGCCCACGGGGGTGATGGTGGCGTTCATTCCTACCCTTCCGTCGGTCTAGAAGGTGCGTCGCCGAACGAGGCGGACCGCAGGCCCACGTACTTGACACGGAAGACCCGGGCGCAGGACAGGCAGGCCCAGGGGTAGCCCTCGCCCTTGACGGGGGCGCCCTCCTCGGGCACCAGGTCCTCGTCCCCGCAGTAGGGGCAGTAGTAGGGTGCGGCCCTCTCGGACACGGCGCACCTCCTCCAATCGGGGATGTCGCGGATGGTGGATTCGGCGGGCCGGACGCGCACACGCGCCCGACCCACCCGGAGCCGTTCGGACCCGGTCCCAAGCCCGAACCTGAACCCGAGCTCGAACCCGGACCCGACCTCAGACCCAGACCCAGACCCGAGCCCAGACCCGAACCCGGCCCCAGACCCGAGCCCGAACCCGGAACCGAGCCCGAACAGCCCCGCCCTGCTTCCCTACTTCAGGTCGTCCTCCGCGGCCCGGCCCACCCAGGCCGCGAACGACTCCCCGTCCTTCCTCTGGTCCTGGAACCGGCGCAGCACCCGCTCCACGTAGTCGGGCAGCTCCTCGGCGGTGGACTTGAGCCCGCGGATCTTCTTGCCGAAGGCCGCGTCCAGGCCCATGCCGCCGCCCAGGTGGATCTGGTAGCCCTCCACCTGCTCGCCGCGGTCGTTCATCACCAACTGCCCCTTGAGGCCGATGTCGGCGACCTGGATGCGCGCGCACGAGTTCGGGCACCCGTTGACGTTGATGGTCAGCGGCTCCTCGAAGTCGGGCAGCCGCTTCTCCAGCTCGTCGATGAGGGTCGACGCCCGCCCCTTGGTCTCGACGATCGCCAGCTTGCAGAACTCGATGCCGGTGCACGCCATCGTCTGGCGGCGGAAGGTACTGGGCCGCACCTGGAAGCCCTCCGCCTCCAGGGCCGCGGTGATCGACTCGACGCGGCCCTCCTCGATGTCGAGGATGACGAGCTTCTGGTCGGCGGTCGTGCGGATGCGGTCGGAGCCGTGCGCCTCGGCGATGTCGGCGATCCGGTCCAGCGACGTGCCCGAGACCCGGCCCACCTTGGGCGCGAACCCCACGTAGAACCTTCCGTCGCGCTGGCGGTGCACGCCCACGTGGTCGCGGCGCAGGCCCTGGTCCAGCACCGGGGCCGGGCCGTCGGGCAGCGCGTACCCCAGGTACTTCTCCTCCAGCACCTGCCGGAACTTCTCCGCGCCCCAGTCCTTGATGAGGAACTTGATGCGGGCGCGGGTGCGCAGCCGGCGGTACCCGTAGTCGCGGAAGATCGCGCAGACCCCCGCCCACACCTCGCTCACCTGGTCGGGGCGGACGAAGGCCCCCAGCCGCAGCGCGAACATCGGGTTGGTGGACAGCCCGCCGCCGACGAACAGGTCGTAGCCCGCCTCGCCCGCCTCGTTCCGCACGCCCACGAACGCGACGTCGTTGATCTCGTGGTTGGTGCAGTACACCGAGCAGCCCGCGATGGACGTCTTGAACTTGCGCGGAAGGTTGGAGTACAGCGGGCTGCCGATGTGCTCCTCGTAGATCTGGAAGATCTCCGGCGTCCCGTCCAGCACCTCGTCCTCGGCCACTCCGGCCAGCGGACAGCCCATGATGACGCGGGGGGTGTCACCGCAGGCCTCGGTGGTGGACAGGCCCACCGACTCCAGCCGGTCCCAGATCTCCGGCACGTCCTCGACCCGGATCCAGTGGTACTGGACGTTCTGCCGGTCGGTGATGTCGGCGGTGTCGCGGCCGAAGTCGCGGGAGATCCCCGCGACGGCGCGCAGCTGGGCCACCGACAGCTGGCCGCCGTCGATGCGCACCCGCAGCATGAAGTAGCGGTCGTCCAGCTCCTCCGGCTCCAGGACCGCGGTCTTGCCGCCGTCGATGCCGGGGGCGCGCTGGGTGTACAGGCCGAACCACCGGAAACGGCCGCGCAGGTCAGCGGGGTCGATCGAGTCGAAACCGCGCTTGGAGTAGATGTTGATGATCCGATCGCGGACGTTGAGCCCGTCGTCGTTCTTCTTGTTCTCCTCGTTCTTGTTCAGCGGCTCGCGGTAGCCGAGGGCCCATTGGCCCTCGCCGCGGCGGCGACGCGGCTTGGCCGCCGTCGCCGTCCGACCGTTCTGCGCGGAAGAGGGAGGCATCGCGGGTGTCTCCGATGGGGTCACGGGGTCCGTACGGCCCCGGCGCCCGCACCGCTACGGCCCGTCGGCGCCGCACATCGTCGTGCAGGTGCCACGGGTCGGAATCCGCGTGTGTGGGATGCGAAGAGAAAGGGGAGAGCGCCGGTGCCGCGCGCACCCCTGGGGTGCGTCAAAAAGGCGGCGAGATTAACCGACGCTGCAACAGATGGCGCTGCGGACCCGCAGGAAGTCCACGTGGCGACGCACGCAGAGCATGGGGTCCAGGGCAGCGATCATGAAATGAGAATGTCATGTGCGCGCGTCCTTTGTCCAGGCGGGTCCGGAGGGCTCCCGAGTGAGTCACGTCACTCGGCGAAGGACGCCGCAGGCCACCCGCTGCCCGCCGCGCCACGCGGCCCGCCCGCCCACTCACCGCTCACCGCACGTCGCAGACCACTCCCCGGGCGGTGCGCGGTCCCGGCGTCCGCCCCCGGACCGCTAACGTTCTCCCCGTGGTGGGTTTCTGGGAGGGGCTGTGGCGGATCACCGACGCCTGGCTGAGGCGCCGCCCCCGGCTGCGCGGCGGTCTGCTGCTCGTGCTGCGCACCATCCGGGCCTTCTCGCGTGACCGGGTCGTCGGCCTGGCCGCCGAATCCGCCTTCTTCACCCTGATCTCGCTGCCCGCGCTGCTGCTGGGACTGCTGGGCGTGCTGGTCCCGCTGGCGCCGGTGCTGGGGGAGGGCACGGTGGAGGAGATCCGCGGGCTCATCCTGGACAGCACCGCCCAGATCCTCACCCCCGACACGGTCGAGAGCGTGGTGGCCCCGCTGGTGGACGACCTCCTCCAGGGCGTCCGGGGCGGGGTGCTGTCGGTGACCTTCCTGGTGTCGCTGTGGTCGGGGTCGCGGGCGATGAACGTGTTCATCCGCTCCATCACCATCTCCTACGGCCTGGAGGAGCTGCGCGGCTGGATCACCCAGCGGGTGCTCGCCTTCGTGGCCTACCTGGGCGGGCTGGCGTTCGCCCTGCTGGTGCTGCCGGTCCTGGTGGCCGGCCCCGACCTGGTCCACCGGCTGCTGCCGATCACGGTGGGGCGGCTCAACCTGCTGTACTGGCCGACCGTCGCGGTACTGGCCACGGCCGCCGTCACGATGCTGTACACCCTGAGCATCCCGGTGCGCACCCCGCTGTGGCGGCACCTGCCGGGGGCGCTGCTGGCGACGACGGTGCTCATCACCGGGTCCATCGGGCTGCGCGCCTACCTGGACGCCTCGCTGGCGCAGGTGAGCCTCTACGGTTCGCTGGCCGCGCCGATCGCGATCCTGGCCTGGCTGTTCGTGATGGCGGTCGCGGTGCTTGTGGGGTCGTCGTTCAACGCCGAGATCGACGCCATGTGGCCGACGGTGCGCACCGCCGCGGCCCGCGCCGAGATCGCCAACCGCCGCTTCGAGCGCGCCGACCGCCTGGTCCGCCGCCGCGAGCAGGCGGTCATCGACACCATCGTCGAGAACAACGGCCGCTGACCGGAACCGGTCAGAGCGTACGCCGTACACCCGAACGCGACGGCGCGTCGGTATGTTCGAGGTGCCTCCGGCGGGCGGGCCGCGCCCCCGCCGCCCCCCCGCACCCGGACGGCTGGAAAGGGCATCCCCCATGACCCCCGCCCCGTCCGCGCCCCGCATCTCCGCCCCGTCCGCTCCCCGCGCCTCCGCCGGGGGGAGGGGGCGCCGGTGAAGGCCTCCCAGCTTCTGCGGCAGATCGCGATGGCGGCGGCCCTGGTCTCCGTGATGCTGGCCGCGTCCTTCCGCGCCTTCTACCCCGGCTACCCCGGCACGGTCCCGTGGCCGGCCACGGTGCCGCCCGCCCTCCTCCTGGCCTTGGCGCTCGCCCTGGTCGCCGACGCCGACCCGGATCCCACACCGGGGGAGCGACGGCGCCTGCACACGGGGGCCGTGCCCTGGCCGCTCACCGACCGGCCGCGGACGGACTTCGCCGTCATCGGGCTGAACCTGCTGATGGCGGTGGTGTTCATGCTGCCCGGCGCCTCCCTGAGCCTGTCGCCCCTGGTGCTGGTCGCCCTCACCGGCTGCGCCCTCGCGGTGGTCCGGGCGCGGCGGGAACGCCGGGAGTTCGGGGAATCCCTGGCCGAGCCGCTGCTGACCGGTCCCAAGCTCGTCGGCCTGCGCTCCCCTGAGGAGGTCCCCTCCGGGTGGGCCGCGCTGGTGGTCCACCGCCCCGGGCACGTCCTCCGCGACGCGGCCGTCGACTACCGGATCCACGTCGGCGGCGACCGGGTGGGCACGATCGGTCCGGGGGAGATCCTGGTCATCGGCCTGCCGCCGGGAGAGCACCGGGTGCGCGGCCGCCTGGGCCGCCGCACCGGCGCGCCCGTCACGGTCGCCGTCGCGGCGGACACCGTGTCCCACCTGACCGTCGAGCCCGGCGGCCCCGGAGGCACGCCCTACGCCGGCCACACGCCCCGGCCGGAGGAGTACATCCTCCTCACCCCCGGCGAACCCGCCGCGCCCCCGGCCCCCGAGCCCCGATCCGGAAGGTGATCGCCCTGAAGGACCTCCGCTGGTTCCCCGCCGTGACCACACACGCGTTCTTCGGCATGCTGCTCCACAACTGGATCCTCACCTCCATGGAGTCCGCGGCGCACGAGATCACCCTCGGAGCCGGTCTCGCCCTGAGCTGGTTCCTGTTCTTGGTGATCGCGTTCTCCCTCCTCCCCTTCCAGGGGACCCGAGGGCGTCCGGGCTCCTCGGCCCGGGCGGTGAGGCCCGCGGTCGGAGCGGGAGCGCTCGTCCTGGCCGCGGGCCATGTCCTCCTCCTGCCGCTCGGCCTCTGGTACACCGTGCGTTACGAAAGCCTGGGCCTGCTTCCTCTGCTCGTGACCGCCGAGACGATCGGGCTCGCCGCCCTGGCCGTGCTGCTGTGGCAGCGGCCCTGGCGTCATCGGGAACGGGCGGCGGACCGTCCGGAGGTGCCCAAGCTCCTCGGCCTGCGCGATCCCGCCCGGATGCCTCCCGGATGGGTTCCGGTGGTGTTCTACAGATCCGACCTGTTCCCGCACAACCTCAGGGACCACCCCCTGGAGATCGACGGGGACCGGGTCGGGGAGCTGCCGCCGGGGGAGAGCCTGGTCATCGGCCTACCGCCGGGGGAGCACACGGCACGGATCCCGGTTTCGCCCGGTAAGTACCCGTTCCGGTTCGCGGCGGTCCCGGGGCGCACCGTCCACCTCTACGTCGGCGCGGACAGCCGTATCGCCCTGTGGAACCCGACCGTCACGCGACAGGAGCACTCCGCATGACCCCCGCGCCCCCCGAACGGCGGCGTCCACTGCCCGGGGTGGGCGACCACACCGCCCGGACCGTGCTCGCGGTGTCCGGTGCGGCGCTGCTCGGGTCGGTCCTGTACGACCTGGCCCTCGTCTTCCCACCGGCCTCCGGCGCACCGCTCGAACCCGGCGGGCTCACCCTCGTGCTCATGGTCCTCCTGGCCTCGTGGACGACGCTCGCGGTCCGCCTGGTCCACGCGGTCAGGGCTCCCGGGTCGCGGCCCCGCGACGCGCGGACCGACGCCGACCTGCGCAGGTCCCTGCTCTTCCTGGCCCTGTGCGCGGCCAACGCGCCCGTCGCGCTGTGGATCACCGCCCTGCGCGACGCACTGGTCTTCTCCGGGCTCCTGCTCTTCCCGTGGGGGGCGGCCGTGTGGGCCCTGGTCCTCCTGCTCCGGGGGCGGCGCGACGCGGAGCGCGAGCCGGTCGCCGCCCCGCCGGAGGCGCCCAAGCTCATCGGTCTGCGCGACCCCGCGCGGATGCCCTCCGGCTGGAGCCCTGTGGTGTTCCACGCGCGCGGCGGCTTCGCCGAGGACCCGCCCCTGGAGGTGGACGGCGGCCACGTCGGCTTCCTCGCCTCCGGCGGCACCCTCGTCGTCGGCCTGCCGCCCGGCGCCCACACCGTCCGGGTGCAGCGCCGGGGGTCACCCCCGTGCCCCTTTTCGGTCGTACCTGGCGGTATCGTGCACTTCACGGTCACCAGCGAACCGAACTTTGGTCCGCACGGCCCCGGCTTCCGCATCCTTCCGCATGTCACGGGGCCCACGGGAGGCCAGGGCCCGGCGTGAACCGTGGGAGACCGGTGGCCGGATTCGGCCAGTTACGGTGTGAACTCATCGACACATCCGCGTGTCCATATGAACGTGACCACGGGAGGACGGGCCGGGCGGCCCTCCCCGCGTTCCGAAGACATGCCAGGTCAGGGGGAAGGGGAGCGGGAACACCGTTGACCGCACAGCGCGCCGTGTCCGCTACCGGCCGCCCGTACCCGGGTGGGCCGTGTCCGTCACGATCAGTATCATCGCGTTCAGCATTGGCTTCGTGCACGTCGACACCGGCGCCCGGTGATCTCCCGGGCCCGGTCCCGCCGTCGCCCCCGACCGACGTTCCCCGTCACCCGCACACGAACAGGTCCACCCTTCCCATGCCTTCGGAGGCACCATGAGCCGGGCGTCCCGTCCGGGGCATCCCCGGCCCACCGCCGTCATCGCCATCGCCCCGGACGAGCGCAGCGCCGAGATCGTCATCGAGGGACAGCGCCAGGTCGTCACCGGCAGCGTTCCCAAGGAGACCCGGCGCGCGGCGCTGGACGTCGCCACCGGCTACGCCGCCAGGATCGGCCAGCCGGTGCTCATCGACGCCCGTGACAGCAACGGTTACTGGAACCTGGTCGCCACCCCCGACGGCGTCGTGCAGGCCGCCGACCGGCTCCCCCCGACGGCCGGGCCCGCCCCCGCCGCGGCCCGCCCCCCGGCGCCCGCCGAGCGGCCCGGACGCGGCAGGCGGGGCCTGGTCATCGCGGGTGCGGCGGCGCTCGCCGTGGTGCTCCTGGGCGGCGCCGGCTTCGTCGCCTGGAACCTGATCCCGGGCGACGACCCCGCCGCGCAGACCACCACGACCGAGGCGCAGGTCCTGGGCCACCCGGCCCCGCCCGGCTACGGCGACACCGTGGAGTTCTCCGAGGCGCTCGCCCCCGGCAGCCAGCCCGGCGTCTCCCGCGACGGCGACCTGATGGCCTTCATGGACCCCGACGAGCGGCTCACCCTGTTCGACGCCTCCGGCGAGCGCCTGTGGTCGGCCGCCCTCCCGGCCGCCTCCACCGAGTTCCTGGGCCCGCCCCGGTTCGTCGACTACGACGGCGAGCCCGCGGTGGTCATGGAGACCACCGGGACCCTGTGGTTCTGGCCGGTCGCGGGTGGTGAGCACACCAGCATCACCCTGCCGGAGGACGCCTCCACCCAGTACGTGGGCTCCTCCGCGCTGGTCCGCAGCGGCGACGACGCCCTCGTACCGGTCGGCGGCGAGCTGGCGCCGGTCGAGGTCCCCGGCGGGGCGGCGCCGATGCTGGCCGAGGGCGCCGAGGTGCTCACCGCGGTGCGTACCGGCGCCTGGACCTGGGTCGACCCCGAAGGGGAGGTCGCCGAGGTCACCGCCCGCCGCCCCGAGAACGCCGGTGAGATGGAGTCGGTGGTCACCGCCCTGCGCGAGTACGTGATCGTCCGCTGGGAGCCGCTGCGCGGCGAGGGGGCCGTGCTGGCCTTCCACGACAGCCGCGACGGCTCCGTCATCGGCGCGGCCGAGATCGACCCGGCCGACCTGGAGGACGTGCGGCACCGCTCCGGCCCCATCGGCACCGCCGCCGTCTCCTACGGCCCGGTCGTGATGGACCCCGAGGCCGGCACCACCGCGGTCGTTCCCGGGTTCGAGCCGCAGGTGGCCGTGGGCGCCACCGTGTTCGGCCAGCTCGGCGGTGCCCCGGCGGCCGTGGACACCGCGGGCGAGGTCCGCAGGCCGGACCCGGCCTCGGCCCAGCCCGCCGGCCTGCTCGGCGGCAACGCCATCGTGGTCCACGAGGACCACCTCTATGCCATCCCCTCTCAGTAGCAACCCCCGATAAAAGAAGAAAGGAGTGGGATGACCCCCAAGAAGCGTGCACTGACCGTGACCGCGGCCGGCCTGTTCATGGCCGGGTTCTCGGTGAGCCCTGCGTTCGCCGAGACCATCGAGGAGACCGCCCCTGCGGCCGCTCCCGAAGCGGCCCAGCAGGTCACCGAACCCCAGGTCCTTCCTGAGGTCCCGGTCGTCACCCCCATCGTCGGCGGGATCGCCGAAGGCGTCGGAGAACTCTTCGACACCCCGCCCTCCCCGGACCCCGGTGGCGGCGACGACGGCGGTGACCCCGGTGAGGGTGAGAACCCCGGCGGTGGTGACCCCGGTGAGGGTGAGAACCCCGGTGGCGGTGACCCTGGCGAGGGTGAGAACCCCGGCGGTGGTGACCCCGGTGAGGGTGAGAACCCCGGTGGTGAGGACCCGGGCGGGGAGGACCCCGGTGGTGAGGACCCGGGCGGGGAGGACCCCGGCGGGGAGGACCCCGGTGGCGAGGACCCGGGTGGTGAAGACCCGGGCGGGGAGGACCCCGGCGGTGAAGACCCCGGTGGTGAGAACCCCGGCGGGGAGAACCCCGACCCGGGTGACGGCGGGAACCCCGGTGACGACGACGGTGACGAGAGCCAGGCTCCCGGCACCAGCACTCCCGGCAGCACCTCCCCGGTGACCGCCGGCACCTCGGGTTCCAGCGGGACCACCCCCACCCTGCCGACCACCGGTGTCGACATGGAGGGCTTCGTCCTGGGCGGTGCCATCGTCACGGGCATCGGCGCCATCGCCCTCTGGGCGGGCGCGCGCCGTCCCTCCGCGATGCCGGCGGAGTAACACGGCGGATCGGCACGGTTCCGCCGGCCGTCGCCCGGTGAGGGCGCGGACCACGTGCACGGGCCCCCGGACGCCTCGGCGTCCGGGGGCCCGCACCGTTCCTCCGGCCCTTCGCCTCCGCGCTCCCTCTCAGGCGCGCGGGCGCAGCACCGGGGCGAGCAGGAACGCGAACACCCCGGCCGCCGCGATCGTCCACAGCGCGGTCCCCAGCGCCGTCGCGTCCGCGATCAGGCCCACCGCCGGCGGGAACGCCAGGAAGCCCGCGCGGCCCAGCCACCCGACGATGGTCACCCCGTCGCCGGTGCGCACCCCGGGCACGTTCCCGGCCGCCGCCAGCGTCAGCGGGAACAGCGTGGACACTCCCAGCCCCATCACCCCGAACCCGATGACCGTCGTCGCCTGGTGCGGCAGCGCGAGCGCCAGCGCGATCCCGCCCGCCGCCAGCAGGCCGCAGGCCCGGCCCACGGTCGCGGCACCGAACCTGTCGGTGACCCGGTCGCCCAGCAGGCGGCCCACCACCATCATCGCCTGGCAGGCCACGAACGGCATCGCCGCCAGGAACAGGGAGGCGTCCAGTTCGTCGGCCATGTACACCGCGCCCCAGGACGCCGCGGAGTCCTCGATGCCCCCGGCCAGCATCAGCAGCACGCCCAGCGCGACGAGCAGCAGCACCGCGCGCCCGGGGATGCGCGGTCGCCGCCCGTCCGCCTCCCGCGCGCCGTCGGCGCGTTCACTGTCCTCGGGGCCGGGCAGCAGCATCCGGCTCACCGTCAGGTTCACCGCCACCAGCACCACCGCCGTACCGCCCAGGTGCCACAGGATCGGCACCCCGGAGCCGGCCATGACCGCGCCGAGCAGGCCGCCGGAGACCGCGGCCAGGCTCCACACCGCGTGGAAGGTGTTGATGATGGTCCGCCCGTACCGGCGCTGCACCCGCAGCCCGTGCGAGTTCTGCGCCGAGTCCGTCCAGGCGTCGGCACAGCCCATGACGAACAGGGCCCCCGCCAGCGCCCACCAGTTCTGCGCCAGCGCGATGAATGGAAGCGCTCCCAGCGACAACAGGCTGGTCCCCACCGCTGTGGGCCCGCTTCCGAAGCGGTGGATCAGCGGCCCGGCGAGCATCCCGGTCAGGATCGCGCCGGTCGGCATCGCCGCGATCGCCAGCCCCAGCTCGGCGTTGCTCAGCCCCAGCCCCGACTTGATCGCCGGAAGCCAGGGGACCGCGTTGGTGTAGGTGAAACCGTTGACGAAGAAGAGGGCGGAGACCGCGAGCCTGGCCCGGCGGGCCTGCCGGGGCGGGGCGGTGGTCTTCGGGCTGTTCATGCGTCTCCCACGGGTGGCCGTTCGGTGCCTGCGGATGCTATCGACTCCGGTCCGGGTCCGGCCATGCGTTTCCCGGCCCCCGCGATCTCCCCTCCGGTGGGCTTGCGATCCGCCGCCGTTCCGATTTACATGGGGATTCCGCTCAGTAACGGAGAAGCCCCCGACGACCCCCGACGACTGCACACGGTCACCACCGCACCCGGTCCCCGCCCCCAGCGACCCGCTCACGCACAGGGCACGGGCCCCCGACGCCGACTCCCTCGCCCCGGCCGCCGTTCCGCGGCGCCCGGCCGGAACCGGAAGAGCCCATGATCAATACGAGCGCGCTGCGAGACAAACCCACACTCACCGGAAAGCACGTGCGCCTGGTGCCGCTGGGCCCCGAGCACACGGACGCCTACTTCGCGGCGGGACTCGACGAGGAGATCCGCAGACTCACCGGGACCCACCACCACCTCACCTACGACGAGGCCCGGGAGTGGTGCCGCGGCCGCCCGCGGAGCCCGGACCGGCTGGACCTGGCCATCACGGCCCCGCACGACGGCCGCTACCTCGGCGAGCTGTCGCTGTACTCGGTGGCCCCGGAGAACGAGAGCGCCGGGTACCGCATCGCCCTGTCCGCCCTGGAGTTCACCGGGCAGGGGCTGGGCCGGGAGGCCACCCGGATGGTGCTGGAGTACGCCTTCGAGCACGTCGGCCTGCACCGGGTGTGGCTGTACGTCTACGCCTTCAACATGAGGGCCATCGCCGTGTACCGCTCCTGCGGCTTCTCCGTCGAGGGGCGGCTGCGCGACTCGCTGCTGTGGGAGGGGCGCCGCCACGACGCCCTGCTCATGGCCGTGCTGCGGAACGGGTACCGCAGGACCTGACCCGGGGGTTTTGACCGTGGCCGGGGTTGCAACCTCCGGCTCCCGGGGTATGTCCGGTACCACTTTTCCATCGGCTCCCTTCGACACGGCGAGAGGAGCGGCGCCCGAGCCCGGCGCCGGTGAGGCACATGAATCCGGTACCCGTTTCCCTGCCGTTCACCGACCGCTCCGAGGCGGGCCGCCGCCTGGCGGAGCGGGTCCGGCCGTACGCGGTCTCGGACCCCCTGGTCCTGGCCCTGCCCCGGGGCGGTGTCCCGGTCGGCGCGGAGCTGGCCCGCCGCCTCGACGCCGACTTCGACGTTCTGGTCGTCCGCAAGATCGGCCTTCCGGGCCACCCCGAGCTGGGGGTCGGCGCGATCGCCGAGGACGGGCGCGTCCTCTTCGACGACCTGGCCCTGGCCCGGATGCGGGTGCCCCGCCAGGCCCTGGCCGGGACGGTGGACGCCGAGCGCGCCGAACTCGACCGGCGCCGCCGGGTCTACCGGGGCGAGCGCCCGCCCCCGGACATCGCCGGGCGCGACTGCGTGGTCGTCGACGACGGGGTGGCCACCGGCGGCACCGCCCGCGCCGCCCTGCGCATGGTGCGCCAGGCCGGCCCGGCCCAGCTGGTGCTGGCCGTCCCGGTCGCCTCCAGGGAGGCGATCGCGATGCTCAAGGAGGAGGCCGACGCCGTCGTGGTGCTCGGAGTCCCGGACAACTTCCGGGCGGTGGGGGAGTGGTACCGCGACTTCGACCAGCTCTCCGACGGCCACGTCACCGCCATCATGTCGGAGGTGGGGCGCAGCCACAGCCGGCCGGGCACGGCCCGGGGCGTGCGGGTGCGCGCGGGCGACGTCTACCTGGACGGCGACCTCACCCTCCCTGCGGCGCTGCGCGGCGCGGTGGTCCTGGCGTTCGGGGAGGCGCGCGGCGATCCGCGCTGGCGGGCGATCGCCTCGGTGCTGCAACGGGCGGGGTACGCGACCCTGATGCTCGACCTGCTGGTGGGGGAGGAGCGCTCCTCGGTGGGCGGCGGCGCCGCGACGGAGGTGCTGGGAGAGCGGCTGAGTTCGGCCGTCACCTGGCTGCGCCGGGCCACCGACGCCGCCAGCGAGCCGGTGGGGGTGCTGGGCTCGGGGGCCGGTGCCCCGGCGGCGCTCGTGACCGCCGCGCGGCGGCCGGGCGACGTGGCCGCGGCGGTGGTGCACGGCGGCCGGATCGACCTCGCCGAGCCCGCGCTGCCCGACGTGCGCGCCCCGGTCCTGGTGATGCTGGAGAGCCGCGACTCGTTCGTGCGCGAACTGGGGGAGTGGGCCCGGGGCCGGATGGGCGGGCCCACCGACCTCAAGGTGCTGTCGGGGGCCGAGGAACTGCTCCGGGGCGCCCGGGAATGGCGGCAGGTGGCGGTGGAGGCCCAGGACTGGTTCGACCGCTACCTCCCGCGCGGCCGGGGCTGAGGCCCGGGCCCGGAGGGCGCCGGAGAACGAAGAACCCGCGCCGCCGCCGACGGAGTGTCGGGGCGACGCGGGTTTCGCACGGGGCCGGGGCCGCCGAGGAGGAAGATCGGCCGGATCGCGGTTGCGCGACCGCCTGAGGACTCAGGCGGCGTTGGCGCGACGCATACGACGACGGCGCTCGGAGGCGCGCTCGTCCTCGTTCAGGCCGCCCCAGGTGCCGTACTTCTCCGGACGCGAGATCGCATAGTCCAGGCAGTCGGTTCGAACCGGGCAGGCCGCACAGATCTCCTTGGCCTTGCGCTCGCGGATCTCCCGCTCCGGCTGGCGCTCGCCATCCGGGCCGAAGAAGAGCACAAGGTCCTCGCCCCGGCACGCGGCGGCATCCTGCCACCCCCAGCTCGGGCGGGGGCGCAGCGCGGCCTGCCGACGTACCTGAGACATGCTTGAACCACCTCTACTGAAATCACTAGTAAGCTGTCGGAAAAAGCTTCAGTCACCCAAAAGTCGGTCATGCGGCGTGAGCGACCCCGCACGACGCAAACGCCGAACGGTGCAGGCGATGTTCCCCGGTGTGGCTGAGACCACGAGAAGCACGCGAACCGAGCGGCGGTGATCGCCGACTGCGGGTGTGTTCTCACGCGAACGGCTCTCGGAGGCGGTGACGGCCATCCGTCCGAGCCGGTACGTAATCATGCCATCCCCACTCCCGATCGTGCACGGGGGGTGGGGAAATTACTCGCCCAACCGTTACCGAAATCTGATGCCTTGCGGCGGATCTCCGGTCGTTTGTCCGAGTTCGTCACTTATTGCAAGAACGAGTGCCTTGCGAAGGACACAGCACATCGTATGGGGCGATGTCGCTCCTGCCTAGGGGCTCCCCCTGATACGCCGATCACATTGCGGACACGACACGTCACCGCGATTGGGTGGGACCGTATGTCCTCACCCTCCGTCGCCGCCCCCGGGGTGGCGGCCGGCGCGAACCCCCGCCCCCTGGGGGCCGACGGCGGCCGACGGGCGACGGCTGGGAGGGGCCGCGGCCGTGGGCCGTCCGTTGAGGGTGGTGGCGGGCGACGGGCGGGAGGGCTGCGGCTGTAGGCCGTCCGTTGAGGGTGGTGGCGGGCGACGGGCGGGAGGGCTGCGGCTGTAGGCCGTCCGTTGAGGGTGGTGGCGGGCGACGGGCGGGCCCCTAGGGGAAGGACCAGGGGCGCGCAGGAGGAACAGGTCGTGGTGTCCGGGCGTCACACGCGATAGAAAGCGAAGGACACCCCGATACCGGGTCGTCCTCTGGCACCACCACAAGGAGTTCGAGTCGCCGTGGCCCTCCTGCGGTTCATCCTCAACGTCATCTGGCTCTTCGTCGCGGGTTTCTGGCTCGCGGTGGGCTACGCCTTCGCCGGGCTCATCTGCTGCATCCTCATCGTCACGATCCCCTTCGGCGTCGCCTCCTTCCGGATGGCCGGATACGCCCTGTGGCCCTTCGGCCGCGAACTCGTGCGCAAGCCCGGCGCGGGCGCGGGCAGCACCGTCCTCAACGTCATCTGGCTGATCGTCGCCGGCTGGTGGCTCACCCTGGGGCACATCGCCACCGCGATCGGCCTGGCGATCACCATCATCGGCATCCCCATGGCCTGGGCCTCGCTCAAGATGATCCCGGTCGCGCTGGCCCCCTTCGGCAACGAGATCGTCGAGAGCGGCCGTCCCCGGGAACCCTGGCAGTTCTGACACCGTTCTCACGCCGACGGGTGCGAACCCCCCATCCCCCGGACGCATCACCCTCTACAAGAACCCCCGTGCACCCCTCCACCCCGTGACGGGGGGCACCCGCAGAAGTGAAGAAATGGAGTCGATGTGCAAGCCCAACGGCCGGGAGTCTGGGCGCTCCTGAACAAGTGGCTCGCCGCGCGCCGGGCCAACGAGGAGCGCCGGGCCAGGCTGGAGGCCGAGGAGCGCGAGATCGCCGAGGCCAGGCGCCGGGCCGAGGAGGCGGCGGCGCAGGCCGAGGCCGCCCCGCCGGACCTGCTGCGCCGGGTCAGCGACGTCGCCTGGCGGATGCTGCTCATCGGATTCGTCGCGGGCCTGCTGATCTACGCGCTGGTGTACCTGTCGGTGGTCACCCTGCCGCTGATCCTGGCGGTCTTCATCACCGCGCTGCTGATGCCGCTCGCCAACTGGCTGCGCCGCAAGGGGCTCGGCCGGGGGCTCTCCACCACGATCTCCATCGTGGTGGCGCTCATCGTCTTCGGCGGCGTCCTGACGATGATCATCATGCCGGCGGTCCAGGGCTCGGACGCCCTGGTCTCCAGCGTCACCGAGGGCCTGGAGGAGATCCAGAACCTCCAGCTGCCGTTCGGGCTGAGCCCCGAGATGTTCGAGCTCGACGACATGATCGCCGACGCCACCCGGCAGATCACCACCATGATCGAGGAGAACAGCAGCCAGCTCATCAGCGGCGCGTGGACCGCGGGCGCCGCGGTCGTCTCGATCCTGGTCGGCATCGTCCTCATCATCGCCCTGACCGTGTACTTCGTGCACTCGGGCGACCTGCTCATGGACTGGCTGCTCACCCTGCTCCCGCCGGGGTCGCGCCCCGGCCTGCAGCACGCCGGGCACGTCACCTACAAGGTGATGGGCAACTACGTGCGCGGGGTGGCGGCGGTCGGCGCCATCGACGCCATCGGCATCGGTGTGCTGCTGATCTTCATCCTCGACCCCAGCCTGGCGATCCCGCTGATCGTGCTCACCTTCATCGGCGCGTTCCTGCCGATCATCGGTGCGTTCCTCAGCGGCCTGGTCGCCGTCCTGGTGACGTTCGTGACCGTGGACTGGGTCATGGCCCTGGTCGTGCTCGGCTGGGTGCTGCTCATCCAGCAGCTGGAGAGCAACCTCTTCGCGCCGCGCATCTACGGCCAGGCGCTGGAACTGCCCTCGCCGGTCGTGCTCATCGCGATCTCCATCGGCGCCGTCCTGGGGAACATCCCCGGCATGTTCCTGGCCACCCCCGTGGCCGCGGTGCTCGCCGCCCTGCTGCGCGACCGGCCGCCGGCCGCACCGGAGGAGCAGGAGGAGGCCGAGCCCGACGACCCCGGCTCCGCGCCGACGGAGAAGGCCAAGAAGAAGCAGGGGGTCATGGCCACGACGCCCTCCCCGGGGGAGGGCACCGCCAAGACCGGGGCCAAGGCCGCTCCCAAGCCCGGCAAGGGGGACAAGAAGGAGGAGCGTCCGGAGGACCCGCCCTCCGACGGCTGACCCCGCCCCCCGGGAATGTCCGGCGTCCCCGTTCCTGTTCGACAGGACGGGGACGCCGTCGTCCCGGGGAGAAAACCCCTGGCGGCGCCCCCGACCGCTGCCGTTAGGCTGGATCGGTCGGCCCCCGCGCCACCGCTCCCCCGTCCGCCCGCACCGCCGTCGGACCGGCGCGCACGGCCGCCCGAACCGTCTCCACCTCGTAGGAAGCCCCATCATGCTGATCGCCACCGACCTCGAACTGCGCGTCGGTCCTCGCCTCCTGCTGGAGCCGACCACCTTCCGCGTCGCCGCCGGTGACCGCATCGGACTCGTGGGGCGCAACGGCGCGGGCAAGACCACGATGACCAAGGTGCTGGCGGGCGAGGGCCTGCCCACCGGCGGCACGGTCACCTCCTCCGGGAGTATCGGCTACCTGCCCCAGGACCCCCGCACCGGCGACCTCGACGTGCTGGCCCGCGACCGCATCCTGTCGGCCCGCGGCATCGACGAGGCCCTGCGCGGGCTGCGCGAGGCCGAGAAGAAGATGGCCAGCACCGACACCAAGACCCGCAACAAGGGCGTGCGCGCCTACGGGCGCTGGGAGGAGCGCCTGCACGTGCTGGGCGGCTACGCCGCCGAGTCCGAGGCCGCCGCCATCGCCTCCAGCCTGGGCCTGCCCGACAAGGTGCTGGGCCAGCCGCTGCGCACCCTGTCCGGCGGCCAGCGCCGCCGCATCGAGCTGGCGCGCATCCTGTTCAGCGGGGCCGACACCCTGCTGCTGGACGAGCCCACCAACCACCTGGACGCCGACTCCATCGCCTGGCTGCGCGACTTCCTCAAGTCCCACCAGGGCGGGCTCATCGTGATCAGCCACGACGTGGAGCTGGTCGAGCAGGTGGTGAACAAGGTCTTCTACCTGGACGCCAACCGAAGCGTCATCGACATCTACAACATGGGCTGGAAGCAGTACCTGGCCCAGCGCGAGGCCGACGAGCGCCGCCGCAAGCGGGAGCTGGCCAACGCCGAGAAGCAGGCCGACACCCTGCGCAAGCAGGCCGACAGGTTCCGGTCCAAGGCGACCAAGGCGCGCGCCGCCCAGCAGATGCTCAACCGCGCCGACCGCATCATGGACGGCGTGGCGGGGGTGCGCCAGGCCGACCGCGTCGCCAAGCTGCGCTTCCCCGACCCGGCGCCGAGCGGGCGCACCCCGCTGATGGCGGAGGGGCTGTCCAAGTCCTACGGGTCGCTGGAGATCTTCACGGGCGTGGACCTGGCCATCGACCGGGGCAGCCGGGTCGTCATCCTGGGCCTCAACGGCGCGGGCAAGACGACCCTGCTGCGACTGCTGGGCGGGATCGAGCAGCCCGACTTCGGGCGGGTGGTCCCCGGGCACGGGCTCAAACTGGGCTACTACGCCCAGGAGCACGAGACCCTGGACGTGGACCGCAGCGTCCTGGAGAACATGATGAGCGCCGCCCCGGACCTGCCGGAGGTCGAGGCGCGGCGCACCCTGGGCTCGTTCCTGTTCACCGGGGACGACGTGGACAAGCCCGCCGGGGTGCTCTCCGGCGGCGAGAAGACCCGGCTGGCCCTGGCCACGCTGGTGGTCTCCAGCGCCAACGTGCTCCTGCTGGACGAGCCGACCAACAACCTGGACCCGGCCAGCCGCGAGGAGATCCTGGCGGCGCTGCGCAACTACAAGGGCGCGATCGTGCTGGTCACCCACGACGAGGGGGCGGTGGACGCGCTCCAGCCCGAGCGGGTCATCCTGCTGCCCGACGGGGTCGAGGACGTGTGGAACGCCGAGTTCGAGGACCTCATCGCGCTGGCGTGAGCGCCGGCGGGGCGCCCGGGCGCCCGGGCGCCCGGGCGCCCCGGGACGGGGGTGGACGCCCGGGGGACCGGTGAGGTTCACCCTTCCTCTTTTCGGTCGGCGTTTGCGGCGTTCCGAAAATGGGCGATCGCCCGGCGTGTCCGGCGTGGCGGGCGGTCAATGTGGCGGTCCGCGATCCCGATGTCCCATCATGAGGGTCCCTGACCGTCGACCCCTCGAGGAGTGAACCTGTGAACGACGCGCTGGGAAAGGGCACCCGGGTGGCCGGTGAGAACCGCTCCGAACTCGCCGTCGAGCTCAAGCGCCGCTACGACGCGGGCGAGAGCATCCGCCAGCTGGCGGCGGCCACCGGGCGTTCCTATGGTTTCGTGCACCGCCTGCTCGGCGAGGCGGGGGTGGAGCTGCGCGGCCGGGGCGGGGCGACACGCAAGGCCTGAGCGCGCCCTGGCGGTTACCCATGGGTAATATTCGGGGTGACACGGCACACCCACGGAAGGAACCCCCATGGCACAGGCCGCGAACGGCGCCGGTGAGCCGCCCACCGAGGACGAGCTCTCCCGGGCCGGGCTCCGGCTGAGGGTGGACGGGCACGTCGCCCGCATCACCATCAGCCGCCCCGAGCGCCGCAACGCGATGACCGGGCGCACCTGGACGACCCTGGCCCACATCGGCCAGACCCTTCCCGAGGATGTCCGAATCGTCGTGATCGCCGGAGAGGGCGACATCTTCTCCGCCGGGATCGACCTCAACATGTTCACCCCCGAAGGGGTCGAGGGGGAGCGCTCCCTGGTGGCCGGCGTCCTGGACGGCAGCGCCGACGCCGACGACATCGAGGGCCACATCGCCGAGCTGCAGGCCGGGTTCCTGTGGCTGCGCCGCCCCGACATCGTCAGCGTCGCCGCCGTCCGCGGGCACGCCATCGGCGCCGGGTTCCAGCTGGCCCTGTCCTGCGACATCCGCATCCTCGCCGAGGACGCCAAGTTCACGATGAAGGAGCCCGCCCTGGGGCTGGTCCCCGACCTCACCGGCACCAAGCCGCTGGTCGACATCGTCGGCGTCAACCGCGCCGTCGAGATCTGCCTGACCGCCCGCCGGGTCGAGGCCGCCGAGGCCCGCGAGCTGGGCCTGGCGGAGCTGGTCGTCCCCGTGGAGGAGCTGGAGGGCGCCGTCGACGACGTCGTCGCCGCGCTGCTGGCGACCAACCCCGAGGCGGCAGCCGCCACCAAGGCGCTGCTCCAGCAGGCCGCGGGCAACACGCTCGAGGAGCAGGCCCGCGCCGAGCGCCGCGCGCAGGTCGACCGGCTGACCTCCCTGGCCAAGGCCATGGGCGCCGGGGCCTGACCCCGCGCCGCCCGAAGGCGGGGGGCGGGACGGAGAGACCCGGATCACCGGTGAAAAACGCCCGTCCCGTCCCCACTTCGGAGCGATCTCTAGTAGGCTTCACCAAGCGGTCGTTCGCAATGCCGCGCGCATCAGGGCGCGCCGAGACCGCTCAAGACGCGGATCTCGTACGCCGATCACCTCGGCGCGACTCTTCCCGAAGAGACCAAGCCCCATGTCCGACGTAGGGGCCCACATCCGCGTGTGATCAGGCGCGTTTGTGTGATTTCTTCGCCGGGACCGCGATGGCCTTCCGTGTGGAGCCTTCCTCGAAACGCCGCCAACCGATGAGGAAGGTACACGTCACCTTGACGGACACTGCCGTAGAGCCTGCCTTCGACAGCCTCGGGCTTCCCCAGGACATCGTCGAAGAGCTGGCCAAGAACGGTGTGACCAACCCGTTCCCGATCCAGGCGGCCACGATCCCCGACGCCCTCGAGGGACTCGACGTCCTCGGCTGCGGCCGCACCGGCTCGGGCAAGACCCTGGCCTTCGGCCTGCCGGTCCTGGTCCGCGCCGCCGAGCGCCGGGCCGCCGCCAACCGCCCCCGGGCCCTGATCCTCGTGCCCACCCGCGAACTCGCCCACCAGGTCCGCGACGCGCTGCGCACCTACGCCCGCATCGTGGGCGCCCGCGTCGGCGACGTCGTGGGCGGCAGCTCCTACACCCGCCAGATCAACGAGCTGCGCCGCGGTGTCGACGTCCTGGTCGCCACCCCCGGCCGCCTCACCGACCTGATCGAGCAGGGTGCCTGCGACCTGGGCGACGTCGAGATCTCGGTGCTGGACGAGGCCGACCAGATGTGCGACATGGGCTTCATGCCGCAGGTCAGCGAGCTGCTCGACCAGGTCAAGCCCGAGGGCCAGACCCTGCTGTTCTCCGCCACGCTCGACGGCGACGTCGACAAGCTGGTGCGCAAGTACATGAACGACCCGCGCACCCACTCGGTGGACCCGCCGGTCTCCCAGGTCACCACCATGGAGCACCACCTGCTCAAGGTGCTGCCCCGCGACAAGAACAAGATCATCGCCCAGATCGCCGCGCGCGAGGGCCGCACCATCCTGTTCGTGCGCAGCAAGTACCGCGCCGACACGATCAGCGAGCAGCTGGCCGAGGCCGGCGTGCCCAGTGCCTCCCTGCACGGCGGCAAGACCCAGAGCGTGCGCACCCGCACCCTGGCCAAGTTCCGCGAGGGCCGCATCCAGGCCCTGGTCGCCACCGACGTCGCCGCGCGCGGCATCCACGTCGACGGCATCGACCTGGTCGTCAACGTCGACCTGCCCACCGGGCACAAGGACTACCTGCACCGCGGCGGCCGCACGGCCCGCGCCGGCTCCTCCGGCTCCGTGGTGTCCCTGGTGGCGCCCAACCAGCGCCGCATGGCCCGACGCCTGCTCAGCGACGCCGGCGTCGACGCCCAGCAGCACCTGGTGAACCCCGGCGACGAGCTGCTCGCCGAGGTGACCGGAGCCCGCGAGCCCTCCTGGGAGCCGTGGATCGAGCCGCCGGAGCCGGTGCGCGAGCGCCGCGGCCGCGGCGGCCCGCGCGGCGGCGGTTACCGCGGGGGCTACCGCGGCGACCGGCGTGAGGGCGGCTACCGCGGCGGCGAGCGCCGTGAGGGCGGCTTCCGCGGTGACCGCGACGGTGGCTTCCGCGGCGGGGACCGCCGTGAGGGCGGCTACCGGGGCGACCGCGAGGGCGGTTTCCGCGGTGGCGACCGTGAAGGCGGCTTCCGTGGCGGCGAGCGCCGTGAGGGCGGCTACCGTGGCGACCGCGACGGTGGTTTCCGCGGCGGGGACCGCCGTGAGGGCGGCTTCCGCGGTGACCGCGAGGGCGGTTTCCGCGGCGGCGAGCGCCGCGAGGGCGGCTTCCGCGGGGGTGACCGCCGTGAGGGCGGCTACCGCGGCGGCGAGCGCCGGGGCGGCTACCGGGACGACTCCCGGGGCGGCCCGCGCGGCAACCGCCGCGGCGGCGAGCGCTTCGACTCCGCCCGCCAGTACTGAGCGAGCACCGACCCGGGCCCGGCAGGATCACCTGCCGGGCCCGGGCCCTTACCGGGGTGAGGACTCCTCTCGGACGCGGTGCCGATCAGTCCAGGGAACGGCCCCGGGTCTCCCGGGACGCCCACACCGCCGTCAGCGTGAGCGCGCCCATCGCCGCCACGTACAGCGAGATCGGCAGGCTCGACCCGAACGCGGCCAGCAGGGCCGTCGCGATCAGCGGGGCCACCCCGCCCGCCGCGATCGACGCCAGCTGGTAGCCCACCGACGCCCCCGAGTAGCGCGTCCGCGTGCTGAACAGCTCCGAGAAGAACGCCGCCTGCGGGCCGTACATGGCACCGTGCATCACCAGGCCCATCGTCGCGGCCAGCGTCACCGCCCAGAACGCGCCGGTGTCGATCAGCGGGAAGAACGCGAACGCCCACAGGCCGACCCCGGCCGCGCCGACCGCCGTCACCGGGCGGCGCCCCACCCGGTCCGACAGCGCGCCCCACAGCGGGATCGTCACCAGGTGGACCGCCGAGGCGATGAGCACCGCGTTCAGCACCAGGCCGTTGGGCATCTCCGCCTGCTGCGTCGCGTAGACCAGGATGAACGCGGTGACGACGTAGTAGGAGACGTTCTCGGCCATCCGCACGCCCATCGCGACGAGCGCCTCACGCCAGTGGTGGCGCAGTACGCCGACGATGGGCGCCCGCTCCCGCTCGCCCGACCCCTCGGCCCGGGCCCGCGCCTCCTGGAACACCCGGGACTCGGTCACCGCCAGGCGCACCCACAGGCCGATGAGGACCAGCACCCCGGACAGCAGGAACGGGATGCGCCAGCCCCAGTCCAGGAAGGCCTCGTCGGGCAGGGCCACGGCCAGGACCGCCAGCACCGCGGTGGCCAGCAGGTTGCCGCCGGGCGCGCCCGCCTGCGGCCAGGAAGCCCAGAAGCCCCGGTGCTCGGGCCTGCCGTGCTCGGCGACCAGCAGGACGGCCCCGCCCCACTCGCCGCCCAGGGCGAACCCCTGGACGACCCGCAGCAGGGTCAGCAGCAGCGGCGCGGCGACGCCGACGGCGGCGTAGGTCGGCAGCAGGCCGATCGCGAAGGTCGCGCCGCCCATCAGCAGCAGGCTCAGGACCAGGAGCTGTTTTCGGCCGATCCGGTCGCCGAAGTGGCCGAAGACCAGTCCGCCCAGCGGGCGGGCGATGAAGCCGACCGCGTAGGTGGTGAACGCCAGCATGGTGCCCACCAGCGGATCGGACTCGGGGAAGAAGACGTGGTTGAAGACGAGGGCGGCGGCCGACCCGTAGAGGAAGAAGTCGTACCACTCGATGGTGGTGCCGATCAGGCTGGCGGTCACCACGCGCATGAAGGGGGTGCGCTTCGCGGCGGCGGGGTCTGGGGTGGTCGTGCTCATGTTCCGAACGGTAGAGACGCCGATCGGCAGTGACCATGGTCACATGCGCCATATGTGACCGCCCCGGTATGGGTGATGGCCCCGTGCGGCGCTGACATTAAGGTCCTTTACCGCGGTTTCGCGTGTCCGCGTCCCGTTCCGGCCGGGCCGCGGTGGACAGTGGCGGGCAGACCCCGGTGCCGTCAACGGGGCCACCCGGTCGCCGGAAGGGAAACGCGTGCCCGTCCTCAACACCTTTCTCGTCGCCGTCAACAACGTCTTCTGGTCCTACTTCCTCATCCCACTCCTCGTCCTGCTGGCCGTGTACTTCACGGTCCGGTCCGGTGTGGTGCAGCTGAGGCTGCTGCCGGAGATGTTCCGGGTCCTGCGCAGCAGCCCCGGCACGGCCCCCGACGGCGGCAGGGAGATCTCCTCCTTCCAGGCCTTCGCGATCTCGGCCGCCTCCCGGGTCGGCACCGGCAACATCGTGGGCGTGGCGACCGCGGTGATGCTCGGCGGTCCGGGCGCGGTCTTCTGGATGTGGGCGATGTCCTGCGTCCTGGGCGCGGCCGCGTTCGTGGAGTCGACCCTGGCCCAGCTGTACAAGGTGCGCACCCCCACGGGCTTCCGCGGCGGCCCCGCCTACTACATCCGCTACGGCCTGGAGAACCGGTGGATGAGCGTGCTGTTCGCGGTCGTCATCACCGTCACCTTCAGCCTGGTCTTCAACACGGTGCAGTCCAACAGCATCGCCGGGGCCGTCTCCACCTCCGTCGGCGACCTGGGCCTCCCCGCCGGCTGGTTCCTCGACGTCGTCGTCGGCCTGGGGCTGGTGGGCCTGACCGCGGCCGTCATCTTCGGCGGCGTGCGCCGCATCGCCACCGTCGCCCAGGCGCTGGTCCCGCTGATGGCGATCCTGTACATCCTGCTCGGCCTGGCCGTCGTGGCCCTCAACATCGAGGAGCTGCCCCGGGTGGTCGGCGACATCTTCGCCGGGGCGTTCGGGGTGCGCGAGTTCGTGGCGGGCGGTGCCGGGGCCGCGATCCTCCAGGGGATGCGCCGGGGCATGTTCTCCAACGAGGCCGGCCTGGGCTCGGCGCCCAACGCCGGCGCCACCGCGTCGGTCTCCCACCCCGCCAAGCAGGGCCTGGTGCAGACCCTGGGGGTGTACTTCGACACCTGGCTGGTGTGCTCGGTCACCGCGTTCATCATCCTGGTCTACGGGCCCGACTTCACCACGGAGACCGGGGCCGAGGTCACCCAGCGGGCGCTGGAGAGCACCCTGGGCGGCTGGTCCCTGCACGCCCTGACCGTGATCCTGTTCCTGCTGGCGTTCACGTCGGTGCTGGGCAACTACTACTACGGCGAGACCAACCTCGGGTTCCTGGACGCCGACCCCAAGCACATGGCGTACTTCCGCTACGCGGTGCTGGCGGCGGTCTTCCTGGGCGCCGTCGCCCCGCTCACCGTCGTGTGGAACCTCGCGGACATCGCGATGGGCGTCATGGCCACCGTCAACCTGCTGGCCCTGGCGCCGCTGTCGGCGGTCGCCTTCCGCCTGCTGGCCGACTACAGCCGCCAGCTGCGCAACGGGCTGGACCCGCAGTTCACGCTGTCCAAGATGCCCGACCTGCGCGGGGTCCAGTGCTGGGGCGAGCCCGGCGGGGCGCTGCCCGAGGACGTGGACCGCAGCCAAGGGCAGGCCCCGGCCGACCCGGCCGAGGCCCTGGCCGAGCACGACGAGACCCCGGAGGAGGGGCCCGAGGACGACGAGCGCCGGGGCGACTGAGGCCCGCGGACCGCGCGGCGGGGACACGGGGGGAGCGGACGGCGCTCCCCCCGTTGCCGTGCCGGACTCCTCCGGCGCGCGGGGGCGGGTGCGCGGTCCGGGCCGGTCGGTCCCGCTACGCCTGTGCCACGCTGTGGACGGTGCCCCCCGTTGCCGTGCCGGGGGCCCGGCACGCGGGGGCGGGTGTGCGGTCCGGGCCGGGCGGCCTCGCCATGCCCGTGCCACGGTGCGGAGGAGTCGTCCACAGGCCGTCCCGGACCGGTCCAGGACGAAAACGGTTTTCGGTACTATGCCCGAAGACCCACACGATCCATCACGGAGTGCCACCGTGTCCGAACGGACCACACCCCAGCACACCCACGGGGGCGAGCCCCCGCCCGGCGACCCGTTCGTCCCCGCACGGGACTCCGAGCTGCCACCCGACGACTGGGGGCGCCGCCGCGGCGGGCGCCGCACCGGGACGGTCTGGCTGTTCGCGGCGCTCATCACCGCGATGGCCGTCGGCCACGCCTGGTTCTCCGACCAGCTGACCGGGCCGGCGTTCCTGACCTGGGCGACCATCTTCACCGCCATCTGCTTCCAGGCGCTGCCCTTCCTGGTCTTCGGGGTCGCGCTGTCGGCGGCGCTCACCGCCTTCGTGCCGACCTCCGTCTACCAGCGGTTCATCCCGCGCAAGGCCGGCCACGCGGTCCCGGTGGCCGGGCTGTCCGGCGCGCTGCTGCCGGGCTGCGAGTGCGCGTCGGTGCCCATCGCCGGGAGCCTGATCCGGCGCGGGGTCGCCCCCGCCGCAGCGCTCACCTTCCTGCTGGCGGCGCCCGCCATCAACCCGGTCGTCATGATCGCCACCGCCGTGGCCTTCGCCGGGCAGCCGGAGATGGTGCTCGCCCGGTTCGTCGCCTCGCTGCTGGCCGCGGTCGTCATCGGCTGGATCTGGGTGCGCTTCGGCCGTACCGAGTGGCTGCGCCTGCCCTCGCGGCCGGTCGACCCGGGCGAGTCCAAGTGGCGGGTCTTCCGCGAGTCGATGGTGCACGACATGATGCACGCCGGCGGCTACCTCGTCGTCGGCGGGCTGGCCGCCGCCACCATCAACGTCATGGTCCCCCGCGAGTGGCTGCTGACCGTGGCGGGGATGCCGGTGGTCTCGGTGCTGGTGCTCGCGCTGCTGGCGATCCTGCTGTCGATCTGCTCCGAGGCCGACGCGTTCGTCGCGCTCAGCCTCACCGACTTCTCGCCCACCGCCAAGCTGGCGTTCATGGTGGTGGGCCCCATCGTGGACCTCAAGCTCATCGCCATGCAGGCCGGGATGTTCGGCTGGCGGTTCGTGGTGCGCTTCGTCCCCCTGTGCCTGATCGTCGCCCTGGCGGCCACCTTCCTGATCGGAGGCCTGATCCTGTGAACCGCATCGCGCAAGGGCTCACACTGGTGCTGCTGGGCACCTCGGCGCTCACCGCCACCGTGCCCACGGACATGTACCTCAACTGGGTCAAACCCGCCTTCCAGCCGTTCCTCATCGCCGCCGGCGCGGTCATGGCGGTGCTGGGCGTGTGGCTGGTCATCGCCGAGCTGCGCGGGGAGGCCGAGGAGCACGCGCACCACGCGCACCCCGGGGACGACGAGGCCGTCGCCGAGGCGTACGGGCACGGCGGCGGCCACGGCCACGACCACTCGCGCGCCCCGCACGTGGCCTGGCTGCTGCTGCTCCCGGTGCTCGCCGTGTTCGTGGTGGCCCCGCCGGCGCTGGGCTCCTACACCGTGCAGAGCACCGCCTCGGAGTCCTCAGCGCCACCGCCCCAGCGGGAGCGGTCGGGGCAGTTCGACGACGGCCTGGAGGAGGCCGCCGAGGGCGAGGTCGTCCCCCTGGAACTGCGCCAGTTCGTCATGCGCGCCTGGATCGACGAGGAGCGCGCGATGGCCGGGCGCACCGTCGAGCTCACCGGGTTCGCCGTCCCCGCCGAGGACGGCGAGGGATGGTACCTGGCCCGGCTCCAGATGGCCTGCTGTGCCGCCGACGCGGTGGTCAACAAGGTGCTGATCACCGACGGCCCCGTCCCGGAGGCGGACAGCTGGTGGACCGTCCGGGGCACCTGGGTGGAGCCCGAGGGGGAGCTGTACGACGTCAGCGAGCACCGGTTCGCGGTCACCGAACGGGAGGAGGTGACCGACCCGCCGGACCCCTACGAGTGATGCCGCGGGCCCCCGGACGACCGGAACGCCCCGAATCGGGACACGGGTCACTGTCCGTGCACCCACTGCGCCACACCGGGCCCAATTCGGCGGTTCACGGCCACGGCGGGTGACAATGGGCGGGTGTCGGACAGGAGCGGTGGCCGCAGACGGATCTGGAACCGCGTGCGTCCCCGCTCGATCAGAGGACGGGTCACCGCGGGGGCCATGATCGCGCTCGTGGTCGTCGTCGCCATCGGCCTGACCGTCTCCATCCTCCTGCTGCGCGACCTCATCACCTCCCAGGCCCGGGACCGCGCCGCCATCTCCGCGCGCCACGTCGTCGAGGAGATCAGCACGGAGCGCTACCCGGGGCCCGTCCCGGCCCCCGAACCGGTCCTGCGGCTCCAGGTCGTCGACTGGCACTCCGGCGAGGTGCTCGCTGCCAGCGACGCCATGCGCGGCCTCCCCCCGCTCACCCACGACCACCCCAGCCGGGGCGACTTCCGGGTGGACACCACCACCTGCGTGGACCGGGAAGACGAGGACTACACCGACTGCTACCTGGTGGTCGGGTACGCCGTCGCCGACTCCGCCTACGGCGACGTCATGGTGCTGGCGGCGTCCCGGACGCCCCCGGTCCTGGCCACGGGCACCCTGGAGGCGGTGCTGATCGGCACCTCGCTCGGGCTGCTCGCCGTCACCGCGCTGATCATCTGGGTCGGCGTGGGCCGCGCCCTGCGCCCGGTGGAGCTGATCAGCGACCAGATGGAGGCCATCTCCGTCACCGACCTGCACCGCAGGCTCCGGGTCCCGCGCACCGAGGACGAGATCGCGCACCTGGCCCGTACCGCCAACGCCAGCCTCGACCGGCTGGAGGAGGCCGTCACCCGCCAGCGCCGGTTCGTCTCCGACGCCTCCCACGAGCTGCGCAACCCCATCGCCGGGATGCGCGCCAAGCTGGAGGTGGAGCTGTCGGACCCCCGCCCCGACCCCCGGGAGCGCGAGCGGCTGCTGACCGACCTGCTCTCGGACACCGAGCGCCTGGAGAACATCGTCTCCGACCTGCTCGAACTCGCCCGCATGGGATCGGACCTGGCGGCCTCCCGCGAGCCCTTCGACCTCGCCGCCCTGGTGCGGAAGGAGTTCGGGGACCGCCAGGAGGTGGCCGACCTGCACGTCCGCGCCCCGGTCGAGGTCCCGGTGTGCATGGACCGGCTGCGGGTGACCCGGCTGCTGACCAACCTGGTCGCCAACGCCGAGCGCCACGCCCACGAGCGGATCGACATCGTCGTCGACCTCGACGAGGACGGATACGCGGTGGTGGAGGTGCACGACGACGGGTCCGGGGTCCCCGAGGCCGACCGCGAGCGGATCTTCGAGCGGTTCGCCCGGCTGCGCGAGTCGCGCGACCTGGACCCCGAGGGCAGCGGCCTGGGACTGGCCATCTCCCGGGAGATCGCCAAGGCCTACGGGGGCACCCTGGTGGCCGGTCGCAGCGACCTGCTCGGCGGTGCGCTGTTCACCCTGCGCGTTCCAGCGGAGAAGGGGGCGGAGACGGCATGAGCGACGGAGCGTCGACGGAGCCGAACGGCGGCAGGGGCGGACCGCGCGAGGGGAGGGGGCCGCGGGGGGAGGGGGCCGGACGGGAAGAGCACACGGCCCGGGAGGAGCCGCAGACGGCGGCGGAGGACCGTCCGGGACCCCCGGCCCGGCGCCCGGCCTACTTCCGGATCGGGTTCGTCGGGGCCCTGGGCGTGCTCGTCGCCTGGCTGATGGTGCAGGCACTGGTGGGCGTGCGCGGGGTGCTCGTCTACATCCTGGTGGCGCTCTTCCTCGCCGTCGGGCTCAATCCGATGATCGAGTTCCTGCACGTCCGCGCCCGCATGCCGCGGTGGGCGGCCATCGTCACCGTGTGCCTGGCCCTGGTGGCGTTCGCCGCCGTGTTCGTGTGGGCGATCGTCCCGCCGCTGAGCGCGCAGATCGCCGGCCTGGCCGCCGGGCTGCCCGCGATGATCGGCGACCTCCAGGAGAACCCCTTCTTCGCCGACCTGAACGAGCGCTACGACCTGCTGGACAAGCTGCAGGGGGCGGTCGTCGACCCCGACGTGGGGCGGCAGCTGTTCGGCGGCCTGGTCGGGGTGGGGCAGGTGGTCGTCGACTCCCTGGTGGCCTCGTTCACGATCTTCATCCTCACCCTGTTCTTCATGGCGTCGCTGCACGGCATCCTCGACGTCTGCTACCGGCTGGTGCCCCGCTCGCGGCGCGACGGGGTGCGCGAGATCGGCGACGAGATCGTGCTGCGCATCGGCGCGTTCATCGCCGGCCAGCTGGTGGTGGCGGCGATCACCGGGCTGGTGGCGTTCCTGTTCCTGTGGGCGGTCGGATCCGCCTACGCGCTGACCCTGGCCCTGGTGGTGGGCGTGACGGCGCTCATCCCGCTGGTGGGCACCACCATCGGCGCGCTGGCGGCCTCGCTGGCCATGGTGGTGGTGGACCCCTGGCTGGGGCTGTTCACCCTGGCCTTCTTCCTCGTCTACCAGCAGATCGAGAGCTACGTGATCTCCCCCCGGGTCATGCGCCGGGCCGTGCACGTCTCGCCGACCGCCAACATCACCGCGGCCCTGGTCGGCGGCGCCATGATGGGCCTGGTGGGGGCGCTGCTGGCGATCCCGGTCGCCGCGTCGCTGACGATCGTCCTCAACAAGGTGGTGTTCCCCCGGCTGGAGGAGGCCTGAGCGGCCCGGGCGCCGCGTAGGCTGCCCGGGTGGACGGACGAGGGGTGCGGGTGCGGGCGGTACTCGTGGTGGTGTGGGCGGCGGCGCTGGTCGCCGCCCTGGTCTACGGGCCCGAGCCAGAGCAGGTGCGCGCCTGGATCGAGGCGTCCGGACCGGCCGCCCCCGTCGCCTACGTGGTGCTGTACACGGTGGCGGTCTTCGCGCTGGTGCCCCGGCCCGCGCTGAACCTCGCCGCGGGGCTGCTCTTCGGGCTCGCGGCGGGGCTGCCGCTGGCCCTGGCCGGCGGGGTGGCCGCGGCGCTGGCGCAGTTCGCGGTCGCCCGGTACGTCGCCGGGGACGCCGTGGCCGGGCTGCTGCCCGCGGGCGCGCGTGCGCGGCTGGACGCCGTGGCCGGGGAGCACGCGCTCAAGGCCGTGCTCCAGCTGCGGCTGCTGCCGGTGGTCCCGTACCAGGTGGTCAACTACGGGTGCGGCCTCACCCGGATGCGGGTCGGGCCGTTCGCCCTGGGCACGCTGGTGGGCGGCGTCCCGGCGACCGCCGCGATGGTGCTGCTCGGGTCCGGGGGAGCGGACCTGGGGCTGCCCGCGGCGGTCGGCGGGATCGCGCTGGCGGCCCTGCTGGGGCTGCTGTGGTGGGTGCGCGCCCACCGCGGGCCGCGGGCGGGGGAGGCCTGACGGCCCGGCGGGCGCGGGGGAAGGGCACCGGGCCCCCTCCCGCGCCCGGCGCGCGGCGGGTCAGGAGCCCTCGCCGCCGAAGATCGCGACCTCGTCGGGAGTGGGCCGCTCCATGTCGAACGGGAGGATCTCCCCGCCGTCGCTGTCGGTGACCATCGGCTCCTGGAGGATCTCCGGGCTCTCGCCGGCGTTGTGCCGGACCACCATGACACCGCCGTAGCCGCTGTGGTCGGTCTCGGAGGCGGCGAAGGGCACCAGCCCCGGCCCGGTCCACTCGTGCGAGTTGAGGGTCTCGATCAGGGACGAGCGGGTCAGGTCGGGCCCGGTCTCCATGAGCACCTGGGCGAGCAGGACCGCCTGCACCATGCCGTAGACCGTGGTGTCGGTGAACGGGGTGTCGGCGTTGTACTCCTCGTGGATCTCCAGAAAGAACTCGGTCCACGGGTCGTCGCGCTGGGCCGCCATCGGCAGGAACGCGGTGATGATCAGCCCGTCCAGGAACGTCTCCGGCGGGACGTCCTCGGCGGGGGTGCCCTGGGCGTACTCCTCGATGAGGGAGGTCACGATCTCCACGTCACCGCCGAAACTGGGCGCGATCCACTGCGGGTCGTAGCCGATGGCGGTGGCCTCCAGGATCGCCAGGCCCAGGAAGGCCGGGATGCAGTGGCACACGACGACCTCCGCATCGCTCTCCTTCAGGGAGGCGATCTGGCCGGCGAGTTCGGGGGCCCCGGGGTCGTAGGACTCCCAGGCGACGATCTCGTCGGTGAGGTACTGCTCCAGCCCCGCCTGGGAGGAGGGGCCGACGTCGTCGTTCTGGTAGAGGAGGCCGACGTCGTCGCCGGGGAAGTTCTCGGCGATGTACCTCCCCTGGATCTTGGCCTCCCGGGAGTAGTCCACCTGGAAGCCGTAGCTGTAGGGGTAGACGTCCGGCTGGTCCCACGCCAGGGCGCCGGAGGAGACGAAGAGGTCGGGCACGCCGGCCTCGTTGATCTCGGCGATGACGGCCTCGTGGGTGGGCGTGCCCAGCCCGCCGAGCATCGCGAAGATCTCCTGGTCCTCGATCAGGGTGCGGGCGGCCTCGACGGTCTTGGACGGGTCGAAGGAGTCGTCCTGTACCTGGTACTCGATCCGGCGCCCGTGGATGCCGCCGTTGTCGTTGATGTAGTTGAACACGGCGCGGGCGCCGGTGGACACGTGCCGGAAACCGGGGGAGGCCGGTCCGGTGAGCGGTTGGTGCGTGCCGATGACGATCGCGTCGTCGGTGACCCCTCGGGTCTGGGCTGCGAGTTCCTCGGCCGCCTGGTCCGAGGACGCCCCCTCCGCGCAGGAGGTGGCGAGTACCGCGACGGCCAGTGCCGTGGCGATCGTTCTCAATGGTCGCATGGTGCTGTCCTGGACTTCGTTGTGCCTTCACGGAGCGGGTGTGAGTGGCCCAAGGGGGGAACGAGGCCGTTGCCGGGCCCGACAGGGATACCTACTGGCCGGTACGTTACCCGTGAGTAAACACCATACGCGTGTGTGAGACCACTGGTAACAGGTTCGAGATGTTGCGGATGGTGTTTGAGTGAACTCGTGATGTTGCCGCTGTCCACAGTCGGCCGTCCCGAACCGACGTGGACCCCCTGAGTTCCCCTGCGATCACCCCGTGCGTCGCGCGTGGCGCACCCGGGGCCGCGGCGCACCCGCGCCCACCGGTCCGCGCCGCCTGTCGGCCCTCCGCGACCGGCCGGCCCGGCGGGGGCCGCGCCGAGGGGCGGCCGGTCGCGCCCGGACCCGGGTGGTCCATCCGAACGGCTCGGGGGAGTGGGTCGTCACCGCCCTGGTCCTCGCGGCGGGGGCGGGACCGGGCCTGTGGGCGGTCGCCCCCTGGCTGCGGCGCCCGCGCGTCCGCCCCCGGGCGTCCTGACCCCCGTCAGCCCTGGGCCGGGCGCGCCCGGCCCAGGATCTCGCGGGCCAGCCGCGCGATGTCGTCGGAGGAGCCGCTGACCGCGCCGTCGCGCCGCCAGACCAGCAGGTGGCGCAGCTGTATGGGCTCGCCCTCCAGCCGGCGGACCACCACGTCCTCCCCGGTGTCGAAGTCCGACTGGCAGGGGGCGATCGCCCGGCGCCGGGCGACCAGGTCGCGGATCTCCGAGCGCTCGTAGAGCCGGTAGGGCACCTGCGGGGTGAACCCGGCGCGCTGGCAGGCCAGGTAGAAGCACTCCGGCCAGCCGGTGCCGTCCGGCGGGGTCAGCGCCCAGGGACAGTCCGCCAGGTCGCTCAGGGCCACCGTCGGCTTGTCCGCCAGCGGGTGGTCGGCCCACAGGGCCACGTGCAGCGGTTCCACCGCCAGCATCGCCCACGACAGCGGGCCGTCCGTGGACAGGTCCCGGTCCACGTAGTCGATGGTGGTGCCCAGGTCCAGGCGCCCGGCCCGGACCAGGTCGGTGACCAGCTTGGGGGAGTACTCGGTGCGCACGTGGGCGGGCACGTTCGGGAAGATCTCCGGCAGCCGCGCCGCCAGGTCGATCGCCAGCGGCCCCACCCCGCCCACGCGCAGCGTGGTGGGCGAGGCCCCCCGCGCGGTGATGTCGTGCAGCAGGTCGTCCATGGACAGCAGGACCGCGCGGGCGCGCACCAGCACGAACTCGCCCAGCTCCGTCGGGCGCACCCCCGAGCGGCCCCGGTGGAACAGCGCGCCGCCCACCTCGCGCTCGATCCGCTGGAGCTGGGTGGTCAGCGCGGGCTGGGAGGTGGAGAGCGCGGCGGCCGCCTTGGTGACGCTTCCGGTGTCGGCCAGGAGGCAGATGGTGCGCAGATGGCGGAGTTCGAGATCCATCAGGGCCTCCTGGGCCGGCCGTCGGACGGTGGTCGGGGTGCTGCTCCGGGCCGGTCGGGGGCGTGTGGGGCGTGTCCGCCGCGGGCGCGCGGGGACGCGCCCGCCGGACCCCTCCCGGGCGCCGTGCCGCGGTCTCCCGTTCCGCCCGCGCCGCCCATCGGCCACTGTCGACTGTACAACGCGTCCCGGCGGGGCTCCGGTGCGTGCCGGGCGCGGGCTGCGGACACGGGCGCGCCGGCGGGCCGGGGGCCGCCGTTCCGCCGTGGGTGTCTGCAAGGGGACATGGCGTGGAATCTAGGCGTTCCGGGCGCCGCTGTACAGATGCCCTCCGCGGGCGGCCGCGGCGGAACACCCCGTGCAGCCCCCTCGGTCCCCGGGGCCCCGGTGTCCAAGGGGCGCCTCCCGGAGTGGGTGTCGCCATGGGATATGGTGCCGTGCGTCACTATATAGTTGGACGTCCTACTACATTCCCGCGGAAGATCCCGGGGAATGGCGAGGAACCGGTGGAGAGGACTCATGGCGGTCGAACGCATGCTGCCCACGCCCGAGGCGGAACAGCTCCTGGAGCTGACCCGGGAACTCGTGGACAAGGAGCTCGCCCCGCGCGCCGCCCGGGACGAGGAGGAGGGCGCCTTCCCCCGCGACCTGTTCCGCACCCTGGGGGCGGCCGGACTGCTCGGCCTGCCCTACGACGAGGAGTACGGCGGCTCGGGCCAGCCCTACGAGGTCTACCTCCAGGTCGTGGAGGAGCTGGCCCGCGGCTGGCTCGCCGTCGGCCTGGGCGTCAGCGTCCACACCCTGTCCTGCTACCCCCTGGCGTCCTTCGGCTCCGACGCCCAGAAGGCCGAGCACCTGCCCGCCATGCTCGGCGGCGACCGGCTGGGCGCCTACTGCCTGTCGGAGACCGCCTCCGGCTCCGACGCCGCGGCCATGACCACCCGCGCCGAACGCGACGGTGACGGCTACCTGGTCAACGGCGCCAAGGCGTGGATCACCCACGGCGGCGAGGCCGACCACTACACCCTGTTCGCCCGCACCGGCGCCCCGGACTCCGGGGCCCGCGGCATCAGCTGCCTGCACGTCCCGGCCGGCGCCCCGGGCCTGTCGGCGGCCGCGCCCGAACGCAAGATGGGCATGCGCTCCTCCACCACCTCCGGGGTCCTCTTCGACGGCGTCCGCGTCGGTGCCGACGCCCTCATCGGAGAGGAGGGCAAGGGGTTCGGCATCGCCCTGTCGGCCCTGGACTCCGGCCGCCTGGGCATCGCCGCCTGTGCGGTGGGCGTCGCCCAGGCCGCACTCGACGCCGCCCTGGCCTACTCCCGGGAGCGCCGCCAGTTCGGCTCCGCCATCGGCGACTTCCAGGGGGTCGGCTTCATGCTCGCCGACATGGCCACCCAGGTCGCCGCCTCCCGCGAGCTGTACCTGGCCGCCGCCCGCCGCCGCGACGCCGGCCTGGCCTTCTCCGAGCAGGCCGCCATGGCCAAGCTCATGGCCACCGACACCGCCATGAGGGTCACCACCGACGCCGTCCAGGTCTTCGGCGGCTACGGCTACACCCGCGACTTCCCGGTCGAGCGCTACATGCGCGAGGCCAAGGTCCTCCAGATCGTCGAGGGCACCAACCAGATCCAGCGCCTGGTGATCAGCCGCCACCTCGCCCGCCGCGCCTGAGCCGCCACCGCCGCCGCGGCCGCCCGCGGCGGCGGTTCAACGGCGCAGCAGGTCCCGGACGGCCGACGGGGGGTGCAGCACCGGCTCCACCGGGCGGTCGGTGAGCACCGCCAGCGCCGCCCGGTACTCCTCGCCCCGGTCCAGGTCGGTCAGCCACGCCGCCTCCGGGTCGCCGCCCCCCGTCCACTCCAGCAGCCGCGCGCCGGTGTGCGGCGGACTCACCGTCACCCGGCGCAGGCCCCCGGCCAGCCCCAGGCCGGTGGCCTTGAGCAGCGCCTCCTTGCGCGCCCAGTAGCCGAAGAACGCCCCCGTGCGCTCGGCCTCCGACAGCCCCTCCCACGCCTCGCGCTCGGTGTCGGACAGCGTGTAGGCCGCCAGCCCGCCCAGGTCGCGCGAGGCCGACACCCGCTCCACGTCCACGCCCACCGGGACGCCCTCGGAGACCACCAGCACCACCCACTCGCCCGAGTGGCTCACCGAGATCTCCCACCCGCCGGCCGGGCCGGTCGGGTGCGGCTTGCCGTGCGGCTCGGCGTCCCGCTCCGCCCCGGCGCGCTCCTTCTCGTCACAGGAGCGGCAGCGCAGCTCGAAGGCCACCTCCCGCGGGTCGCAGCCCGCCCGCTCCGCCAGCGCCAGCCGGGACATCGCCCGGGCCAGCAGGTGCCGGTCCCGGTCGGCCCGGTGCAGGAACCGGTCGCCCCGGGCCCGTTCACGCTCGTCCAACAGGTCCGAGAGCCGGTCCGCGGCCGAGGACGTGTGCGCCCACCAGACCTCGGGCGCCAGAGGAGGGAGAGTCATGCCCCCATTGTGGACCCGGTCGCACGGTGTTCGGTGGTGTGAGGGGGGTCCGAACCGGGAATCGGGTAAAGGACAGGTCAGCCCGTCCCCTGGGGAGGCCGGAGATGTCCGTTGTGATGTTGTTCGGAGCCGGAGCGCTCGTCGGACTGGTGGCCCTCACCGCGGTCATCATCGCGACCCTCCTGACCGAGGACCCCGACCGTATCGACACGCCCCTCGACGCCGAGGAGGCCGAGGAGGAGCGCCCGGTCGCCGGCCGGTCCGTACTCTAGACCGGGCACGGGCACCGCCCGTGCCCCAGCCCGGAGCACGGAAGGTCAGGTCCATGGTCGAGGAGAACCGTCCGGCGTTCGCCGCCGAACGCCGGGAGCGCATTCTCGAACTCGTGCGCGCCAACGGCACGATGTCCCTGCGCGACATCGCCGTCAAGGTGCACGCCTCCGAGGTCACCGTCCGCCGCGACGTGCGCGCCCTGGAGACCGAGGGGCTGGTCGACCGCCGCCGCGGGGGAGTGGCCCTGCCCGGGCGCATCGGCCACGAGCAGAGCTACACCGGCCGCAGCGGCCAGGCCGCCGCGGAGAAGGCCGCCATCGCCGCCTCCGCGGCCCGGCTGGTCCGCCCGGGCGACGCCGTCACCATCGGCCCCGGTACCACCACCGAGGCCCTGGCCCGGGAGCTGGCCTCCCGCTCGGACATCACCGTCGTCACCAACTCGCTGCGGGTCGCCGAGGCCCTGGCCGGCTCGACCGGCGTCGAGGTCGTGGTCACCGGCGGCACCCTCTACGGGCCCGCCCGGGCCCTGGTCGGCGCCGCCGCCGAGCAGAGCCTCAAGGGGCTGCGCGTCACCCGCGCCTTCCTGTCGGGCAACGGGGTGAGCGCCGAGCGCGGGCTGAGCACCCCCAACCCCGCCGTCGCGGGCGTGGACGCCGCCCTGGCCGACTGCGCCGAGGAGACCGTGGTCCTGGCCGACCACACCAAGATCGGAGCCGACACCATGGTCGCCACCGTCCCGCCCGAGGAGATCGCCCACCTGGTCACGGACAGTAGCTCCGATCCCGAGGTCCTGATGACCCTGGAGGAGACCGGGGCCCTGGTCCACGTCGCCGTCGTGGCACGTGAACGGGGGCAGTGAGCCCCGCTTGCGCCCGCAAAGGGCGTACCCTACCGTTCACGCCCATTGTGCGTTCCGTGCCCGATGGGTGATCCTGGACGCACCCGACGCCGACCGACCCTCAGGAGCCTTCCGCGCATGCCCTCCTCAGCGACGCCCCCGGAGCACCCCCCGTCCGCGCCGGTGCGCGTCACCCCCGAGCCGGTCGCCCTGCCCGAGCCCTGGTCCCGGGCCGCGCTGACGGTGGTCGTGCCCACCTACGAGGAGGCGGAGAACCTGCCGGTGCTGGTCCGGCAGCTCATGTCCCTCGACCTGCCCGGGCTCCGGGCCGTGGTCGTGGACGACAACTCGCCCGACGGCACCGGGGAGATCGCCGACAAGCTCGCCCTGGAGTTCCCCGGCCGGGTCTCGGTGGTGCACCGCACGGCCAAGGACGGGCTGGGCCGCGCCTACGTGGCCGGGATGACCCGGGCCCTGGAGGACGGCGCCGAGTACGTCGCGCAGATGGACGCCGACCTCAGCCACCCCGTCGGCTACCTCCCCCAGCTGCTGGGCACCCTGCTGGCGACCAACGCCGGGGTCGTCATCGGCAGCCGCTACGTGCCCGGCGGCAGCCTGTCCGAGCAGTGGGGGCTGCGCCGCCGCCTGCTCAGCGGGTGGGCCAACGCCTACGTCAAGACGGTGCTGGCCATCCCGGTCCGCGACGTCACCGCGGGCTTCAAGGTGTGGCGGGCCTCCGCCCTGGAGGTGCTCGACCTGCCTGGCATCGAGAGCACCGGCTACGCCTTCCAGGTGGAGATGCACTACCGGGCCTTCCGCCGGGGGCAGAAGATCGTCGAGATCCCCATCCACTTCGAGGAGAGGGCCGTGGGCGAGAGCAAGCTGGACGGCGCCGTCGCCCTGGAGGCGGCCCTGCGCCCGCTGCGGCTGCGCCGCGCCGAGAACTCGCGCCGCTGACCGGCGCCGTCCCCGCCTCCCGTAAAACCTCGCCCCGGCCTGTGATGATCCCGGTGCCGCGGGGGTAGGAGGGATCCCACGGCGGATCGGTCGCACGGCGCCGGCGCCGGCCCGGCCGCCGGGGCGGACGCGATCCGCGGAGAGGCCGACCACGGACGGGGGAGACGATGACCGAGCCGTACGACGTGGACACCGACATGGGGGACGACCCGGAGCGCAGCCTGATCGAGGAGCGCGAACGGCGGGTCGAGAACGACTACGACATCGAGGGCTACGAGTTCGAGGACGACGACAGCCGCGGCGAGCGCGGGATCGACCGCGCGGTGGCCGACGAGCGGAGCGACGTCCTGCCCCGCCAGAGCTGGGACGTGGAGGCCCCCTCCGCGGAGGAGGACGCCCTGCGGGTCGAGGACGACGACTCGGTGGACGAGGACGCGCCGGGGGCGGCCGTCCGCGACGCCGGGGGCGGCCGGACGGAGGGGCACCCGGCGGACTCGCCCGACGGCCGCGGCGACCGCACCGAGGACACGGACGCCTACGTCCCCGACGCCGAGGACCCCAGGGACACCGGGGCGCCGGACGCCTGACCCGGCGCCGACGCGAGGGGCCGCGGGGCCGTCAGCCGCCCTGTCCGGGAGGCGGGCCGTCCTGGGTCCGCCCCGCGGCGGAGCCCGGGCAGGAGCGCAACGGCGGCCCCGCCACCCCGCAGAACCGCAGCGGCCGCTCCTCGGCGCCCGCGGGCGCCGCGGCGGCCTCCTCGGCCGACGGGCCGCCTGCGGCGGCCCCGGAGGCGCCGGGCGTCCGCCCCCGCGGCAGCAGCAGCGCGCACAGCGCGGCCGCCGCGCACAGCCCGGCCAGGATGAGCATCGCGGTCCCGAACCCGGAGGCCAGGGACCCGGTGTCGGCGGCGCCCCCGGCCTCCCCGCCCGCGGCGATCCCCGCCAGGGCCGGGACCGCGGCCACGCCGATCAGCTGGGCGCCGCGCGCGAACGTGTTGTTCACCCCCGACGCCAGGCCCGCGTGCCGTTCCGGCACCGACGCCAGCACGGTCGCGGTCAGCGGCGCCACCGTGGTGGACAGCCCCAGCGCGACCAGCAGCACCCCGGGCAGCACGTCGGTGAGGTAGGGGGCGTCGGTGCCGATCCGCGAGAGCAGCCACAGGCCGGCCCCCACCAGCAGCGGACCGGCGACCAGCTGGGGGCGCGGGCCGATCCGCGCGGCCAGCTTCCCGGACCGGGCCGACAGCGCCAGCATCAGCACGGTGATGGGCAGCGAGGCGGCCCCGGCCGCGATCGGCGGGTAGCCGGCGACCTCCTGGAGGTAGATCACCAGCAGGAAGAACAGCGGCCCCAGCGCACCGTAGACGAGCACGGTCGCCGCGTTGGTCGCGCTGAACCCCCGGGAGGCGAACATCCCCAGCGGCAGCATCGGGTCGGCGACCCGCGACTCCACCACCAGGAACAGCACCAGGGCGAGCACGCCGACGGCCGCGCCCGTCCACACCGCCGGGGTGGCGCCCGCCGCGCCCCACTGGATGAGCGCGTAGGTGGTGCCGCCCAGCGCCACCACACCCAGCAGCGCCCCCGGGTAGTCGAGCCGCCGCGCCGCCTCGGGGTCGCGCGACTCGGGCACCTTGAACCACGCGATGGCCAGCACGACCGCCGCCAGCGGCAGGTTGATGAGGAAGATGAGCCGCCAGTCGCCGATCTGCACCAGCCACCCGCCGACGAACGGGCCGATCGCGGAGGCCACCCCGGTCAGCCCCGACCAGGCGCCGATCGCCCGGGCCCGGTCCTGCTCCCGGAACCCCGCCTGGAGGATGGCCAGGCTGCCCGGGGTCAGCAGCGCGCCGCCCACCCCCTGCACGATCCGGCCCGCCACCAGCCACTCCAGCGTCGGGGCGAACGTGCACAGGGCCGACGCCACCGCGAACACCGCCACACCCCAGACGAACAGCCGCACCCGGCCGAACCGGTCCGACAGCGACCCGCTGAGCAGGATGAGCGCGGACAGCGTCACCATGTACCCGTTGACGATCCACTGGAGCCCGGACAGCCCGGTCCGCAGGTCTCCCTCGATGGCGGGCAGCGCCACCGTCACGACCGTCGAGTCCAGGAACGCCATCCCGGAGCCGAGCACCGTGGCGGTGAGCATCCACCGGGCCTCGGGCGAACCCCAGGCCACACCCCCCGCCGCGACCGGCCTCGCCGTCGAACCGCCCATCGGCCCCACCCCCCGGCCCCACGGTACGACGCGGGCCCCCGCCGTGGGCGGGGGCCCGAGCACTTCCGTTCCGTGTGTTGACGCCGGATGTGGGCGGTGTTTACTCGCTCGCCAGCGCCCCGGTGATCGAGGTGCCCGCGGCGCGGCGTGCGGGCAGCACCGCGGCGACCAGCCCGGCCAGCACCGACACCGCGATGAACACCGCGATCTGGCCGGAGGGGACGGCGAACACCATGTTCGGCAGCACCGAGTCCGCGGCCGCCCAGCCGAACAGCACCCCGAACACGATGCCGATACCGGCGCCGATGAGGCACAGCAGTACCGCCTCGACGCTGAGCATCCGCCGCAGCTGGGCCTTGGTCAGGCCCAGCGCCCGCAGCAGCGCCGACTCGCGGGTGCGCTCCAGCACCGACAGGGCCATGGTGTTGGCGATGCCGAACACCGCGATGATGATCGCCAGCCCCAGCATCGCCGCCACCGTGTAGAAGGCGATGTCGAGGATGCCGGTGAACTGCTCCTTCATCTCGGCCACGGACATGACCTGGAGGGTCGGGTGGTCCTCCACGGAGCTCAGGACGGCGTCCCGCACCCGGTCGGCCTCGGCGTCGGCGTCGGCGACCACGTACAGCGTCCGGTCCTCCCGGACCTCGGGGTAGGCGGCGGCGAAGTCCTCCGGGTCGACGGTGGCGCCCGTCAGGCCGCCCCCGTTCTCGGTGATCGCGACGATGTCGAGCTCCAGGTCGTCGGCGCCCCACAGGCCCGGGACGGTGAAGGTGTCGCCCACCCGCGCCCCGTCGGCGTAGCCCTCGGACACCACGACCCTGCCGGGGCCGAGGTCGGTGAGGTCGCCCTCGACGGTGTCCGCGGTCAGGTCGACGCCGATCCGGCCGTTGATGTACGTGGTGACCGGCATGCTCTGGTCCCCGCCGAGCTCCACGTACACGTTGCGGTCGGCGATCACCCGCTCCAGCTCGTCCTGCTCGCCGAGCGCGTCCCGCACCTCGGCCGGGATGCCCGGGTCCAGGGGCAGGGCCAGGCCCTCGACCTCGGAGTCCGCCGCCGTGGCGGCCGGGTCCGTCCCCGGCTGCTCCTCGGCGGTCCCCTCGGCGGGGGCTCCCTCGGCGGGGGCGGCCTCCGCGGGGGCGGCCTCCTCGCCCGTCCCCTCGGCGGGGGCGTCCTCGGCGGCCGGGACCGCCTCGGTGCCCATCTGGGCCATGATCTGGTAGTCCACCGGGAACTGCTCGTCCAGCATCTTGGTCAGGGTCGTCTCCGTGGAGGCGCTCACCACCGAGTAGCCCGTGATGAGCGTGGCGCCCACGGTCAGCGCGATCATCGCGGTGGCGGCCCGGCGCGGGTTGCGCACGGAGTTGTCCACCGCCAGCATGCTCGGCACCCCCACCCGGCGCAGCGGCAGGCCCACCACGTTCACGATCCCGCGCACCAGCAGCGGCCCCAGGACCACGACCCCCAGGAACGCGATCAGCGCGGAGCCGGTGACGATGACCGGGCCCAGCTGGTTCGGGCCGGCGAGCTGGCTGACCGCGACCAGGGCCGCGGACGCGGCGAAGGCGAGCAGGCCCAGGACCACACGCACCCAGCCGGTGCCCTTCTCCAGCCCGGCGGCGGTGGCGCTGGTGCGCAGCGCCGCCAGCGGCGCCACCCGGGTGGCCCGGGTGGCGGGGACCAGGGCGGAGAACACGGTCACCACGGTGCCCAGGACCATGCCGGTGGCCACGGCCAGGGGCGTGACGGTGAGCGCGGCTCCGTCCATGCCCAGCAGCGGGCCCCCGAAGGTGGCCCCGGCCATCCCGATGCCGATGCCCGCCAGGACCCCCAGGGCGGACGCGACCAGGCCCACGATCAGGGATTCGGCCAGCATGGACCGGAACACCTGGGAGCGCTTGGCGCCCACGCACCGCAGCAGGGCCAGCTCGCGCTGGCGCTGGGCGATGAGGATGGCGAAGGTGTTGTAGATGACGATGCCGGCCACGAACATGGCGATGAAGGAGAAGAGCAGCAGCACGACGCGCAGCATCGCGGTGTCGGCGCCGGACTCCTCGGCCAGGGCCACCCCGAACTCCTCGCCGGTCAGCACCTCGGCGTCGGCCCCCAGGACCCCGGCGACCGCGTCGGCGACCTGCCGGTCGGTGTAGCCCTCGGCGGCCACGGCGTCGATCTCGACGTACCCCTCGGCCGCGGTCATCCCGCCCAGGGTCGCGTGGTCGAAGACCACCACGCCGCTGTAGCTGTACCGGGGGTCGGCGCCGAACTCGACCAGGCCGGTGAGGGTGAACTCCCGCTTCTCCTGGTCCGGGTCGAGGACGGTCACGGTGTCGCCGACCCCGAACCCGAGCTGTTCGGCGGTGGAGACGGCCAGGGCGATCTCGTCGCCGCCGGCGGGCAGGTCGCCCTCCTCGGCGGAGAACCGGGTGTGCTCGCCGAAGGACACCGCCGCGGGCGGCACGAAGCCGGACGCGCGGCCCTCGGAGTCGAGCAGGACGACCTGCCCCTCCGCCAGGCCGTCGGCCCCCGCGACCTGCGGGAGCGCGCGGATCTCGGTCAGGGCCTCCTCGGTCAGGGGAGCGGGCTCCTCCTCGCCCCCCTCCGCCGGGACGGCGATGGCGTCGACCGAGGTGGCCGAGCCCATGACGGTCTTCTCGTACCCGGCCTCCAGGGTGTCGGCGAAGACCATGGTGCCGGTGGTGAACATGACGCCGAGCATGATCGCCAGCACGGTCGTGACGTACCGGGACTTGTGCAGGCGCAGCCCGGCCAGTGTGGTGCGCAGCATCGGATCAGGCCTCTTCCAGCTTGAGCAGCCGCTGGGAGACCAGTTCGGCGGTGGGCTCGGTCACCTCGTCCACGAGGCGGCCGTCGCGCAGGAACACCACCCGGTCGGCGTAGGAGGCGGCGACCGGGTCGTGGGTGACCATGACGATGGTCTGGTGCAGCTCCTTGGCGGAGGCGCGCAGGAACTCCAGCACCTCGGCGCCCGAGCGCGAGTCCAGGTTGCCGGTCGGCTCGTCGGCGTAGACCACCTCCGGGGCGTTGAGCAGGGCGCGGGCCACGGCCACGCGCTGCTGCTGGCCGCCGGAGAGCTTGGCCGGCAGGTGGTGCAGCCGCTCGCGCAGCCCGACCACCCCGATGATGCGGTCGAACCGCTCCCGGTCCACCTTGCGCTTGGCGATCTGGGAGGGCAGCAGGATGTTCTGCTCGGCGGTGAGCATCGGCAGCAGGTTGAACGACTGGAAGATGAACCCGATGCGGTCGCGGCGCAGCAGGGTCAGCTCGGCGTCGCGCAGCCCGGTGATCTGCGTCCGGCCCAGGTGCACGCTGCCGGAGGTGGCCACGTCCAGCCCGGCCAGGCAGTGCATGAGGGTCGACTTGCCCGAGCCCGAGGGGCCCATGATCGCGGTGAACGCGCCCCGGTGGAACTCCACGTCGACCCCGTCCAGGGCGTGCACGCGGGTCTCCCCGGTGTCGTAGACCTTGGTCAGACCCCGGGCCACCACCACCGGGGGCGGGGCCACGGGGGAGGAGAGGGGATCCACTGCGGGTGCGTTCACGGGAACTGCTCCAGACGATGTGCGGTGACGATGGACCGGGGCGCACCGGACGGGACGGGTCCCGCCCGGCGGCGCCGCCGGTGATCTCAACGCTAGGTCCGGGAAAAGCCCGGAACCTCGGCCCCCAGGACGGTTTCCCCCCTCGTCCAAAGGAAGGAGGCGCGGGGGCGGACCGACCCCTTCGTCCTGTCGGCCCCCCGACTTTCGTCGGTTGTCCCCCGGGCACCGAAGGTGACGGAGGCCCGCTTTCATCCGCTCTGAACTGCGAGGACATCGAAAGGCGGCGGTCCTCCCCCGAGTCGGCGCCGCGCCCGCGCGCCCGCCGGACCGCCGGGCGCCCCGCCGTAGACTCCGCAGCATGTGGAAGTGGGTGAAGGAGTCGGGCAGGGCGCTGGGCGCCCTGGGCCGGCGCAACGGCCGCTGGTGGTGGGAGCGCAGGCTCGTCTTCGCCGACTGGTTCTACGCCCTGGCGCCGCTGCCGTTCAGCGCCATGTTCCAGCTGTCCTCGGGCTCCTCGGGGAGCATCGGGATCCTGGGCGGCACGTTCGTGTTCCTCCTGAACTCCCTGGCACCGGTCAACGCCTTCGCGACCCTCCTCGCCGGGTTCGTGTTCTACGGCGCCCCGGTGCTGTGGGCCGCCGCCATGGTGCTGCTGCGCCGCACCGACCCGCGGTGGCTGCTGGCCAGCGCGCTCGTGATCCTGCTGCTGTTCGGCAACTTCGTCCCGGCGGCCATCGCCCTGTACTCCTACGCCGTCTACTTCTCCGACCGCCGTGTCCTGGTGGCCTGGCTGGTCGCGCTGAGCCTGGCCGTGACCGCCTCCTACCAGGCGGTCTTCCTGGGGTACTTCTTCCTCATCACCGGGTTCCTGATCACCCCCACGGTCATGGGCCTGTGGGTGGGCACCCGGCGCCAGCTCATCGACCGCCTCCACGAGCGCGCCGAGCGCCTGGAGCGCGAACAGCACCTGCTCGCCGACCAGGCCATCACCGCCGAGCGCACCCGCATCGCCCGCGAGATGCACGACGTGGTCGCCCACCGGGTCAGCCTCATGGTCCTGCACGCGGGCGGCCTGGAGGTCTCCTCCGACGACCCGCGCACCATCGAGACCGCCGGGGTCATCCGCACCACCGGCCGCGAGGCCCTGACCGAGCTGCGCGGCATCCTCGGCGTGCTGCGCGAGGAGGGCGCGGCCGCGCCCACAGCGCCCCAGCCCGTGCTGTCCGACCTGGACCGCCTGGTCCGGGAGTGGCGCGCCGCCGGGATGGAGATCGGGCTCACCGAGACCGGCGGGGACCGGCCCGTCCCCGGATCCGTGCAGCGCACCGTCTACCGCATCGTCCAGGAGGGGCTCACCAACGCCGCCAAGCACGCCCAGGGGGCCCGCGTCACGGTGCTCCTGCACCGGGCCCCGGACCGGATGGAGGTGGAGGTCGCCAACGGCCCGGCCCCGGCCGGGGCCGGGGCGCCCGCGCCGCGCAGCGGGTTCGGCCTCACCGGCCTGCGCGAACGCGTCGTGCTGGCGGGCGGGGACCTCACCGCCGGTGTGTGCCCGGACGGCGGCTGGCGGTTGCGCGCTATCGTGCCGACCGACACACCCGCAGGCGCCGAGGAGGCCGTTCCGTGATCCGCACTGTTCTGATCGACGACGAACAACTGGTCCGGTCCGGACTGCGGATGATCCTGGACTCCGCGCCCGACATCGAGGTGGTCGGCGAGGGCGGCGACGGGGCCGAGGCGATCCGCCTCACCGAGGAGCTGGCCCCCGACGTGGTCCTGCTCGACATCCGCATGCCCGGCGTGGACGGCCTCACCGCCGCCGCCCGGCTGGCCGCTCTGCCCGACCCGCCGCACGTGGTGCTGCTCACCACCTTCGACCTGGACGAGTACGTGCACGGCGCGCTGCGCGCCGGGGCGGTCGGCTTCCTGCTCAAGGACACCCCGCCGCGCGACCTCATCGCCGCGGTGCGCACCGTGCACGAGGGCAACGCCATGCTCTCGCCCAGTGTCACCAAGCGCATGCTGGAGCGGTTCGCCGCTCCGGCCCCGGCCGACTCCGCCGAGGGCCGGGCCAGCGCCGAGCGGCGCCTGGAGGTGCTGAGCGAACGCGAGCGCGCCGTCCTGGTCGCCGTCGCCCAGGGCATGTCCAACGCCGAGGCGGGGCGCGCCCTGGGCATGCGGGAGGCCACCGTCAAGGCGCACGTCAGCCGCATCCTCGCCAAGCTCGGCATGTCCAACCGCGTCCAGGCGGCCATCCTCGCCCACGACGCCGGGTGGGCCTGACGGCGTGACCCGCCTCACCCCGGCCGGTCCGGCATGTCGGAACCCCACAGGAAGCCGGGGAGGAGTCCTGTACCCGGCCGCATTGCGACCACCCCCCGCGACCTCGGTACGCTGCATTGCGATCCCCGACCCCGTCACGTGCCGTGGCCGCCCCGGCGGCCGCGGGTAGAACAAGGAGCCCTCTATGTCCCGCTCGGTACTGGTCACCGGCGGCAACCGCGGAATCGGCCTGGCCATCGCCCGTGAACTGGCCGCCGGCGGCGACGACGTGGCCGTGACCTACCGGTCCGGCGAGCCCCCGGAGGGGTTCCTGGGCGTGCGCTGCGACATCACCGACTCCGCCCAGGTCGACGCCGCGTTCAAGGAGGTCGAGGAGGCGCAGGGACCCGTCGAGGTCCTCGTCGCCAACGCCGGGATCACCAAGGACCAGCTCCTGGCCCTCATGAGCGAGGACGACTTCTCGTCGGTGCTCGACACCAACCTCACCGGTTCCTTCCGCGTCGCCAAGCGCGCCGTCCGCGGCATGATGCGCAAGCGCTCGGGACGGATCATCCTCATCTCCTCGGTGGTGGGCCTGCTCGGCTCCGGCGGCCAGGCCAACTACGCCGCCTCCAAGGCCGGGCTCGTCGGCTTCGGCCGCTCGCTCGCCCGCGAGCTGGGCTCGCGCAACATCACGGTCAACGTGGTCGCGCCCGGGTTCATCGAGACCGACATGACCGGCGCCCTGCCGGAGGAGCGCCAGGCCGAGATCAAGAAGAACATCCCCCTGGGCCGCTACGGCACCACGGAGGACATCGCACGCACGGTGTCCTTCCTCGCCGGGCCCGGCGGCGCCTACATCAGCGGCGCGGTCATCCCCGTCGACGGCGGCATGGGCATGGGCCACTGAGCCGACCCGGCCCACCGCACAGCAGACCAGAAACAGGACGGACAACCCGACACCATGGGACTTCTCGAAGGTAAGCGCATCCTCGTCACCGGGGTGCTCACCGACTCCTCCATCGCCTTCCACGTCGCCCGCCTGGCCCAGGAGCAGGGCGCCACGGTCGTCCTGACCGGCTACGGCCGCCTGAGCCTGGTGGAGCGCATCGCCAAGCGCCTGCCCGAGCCGCCGCCGGTCCTGGAGCTGGACGTCACCGACGACGAGCAGCTGGGGACCCTGGCCGCGCGTGTGAGCGAGCACGTCGACGGCCTGGACGGCATCGTCCACTCCATCGGGTTCACCCCGCAGGACGCCCTGGGCGGCAACTTCCTCAACACGCAGTGGTCGGACGTGGCCACCGCGATGCACACCTCGACGTTCTCGCTGAAGTCGCTGACCACCTCGCTGACACCGCTCATGAAGAACGGCGGCTCGGTGGTGGCGCTGGACTTCGACAACAGCGTCTCCTACCCGATCTACGACTGGATGGGCGTGGCCAAGTCCGCGCTCACCTCCACCGCCCGCTACCTGGCCCGCTACGTCGGCGACCAGAACATCCGGGTGAACCTGGTCTCGGCCGGCCCGCTGAGCACCATGGCCGCGCGCAGCATCCCCGGGTTCGAGGAGCTGGCCAAGCACTGGCCCGAGCGCGCCCCGCTGGGCTGGGACGTGAGCGACCCCGAGCCCGCGGCCAAGGCCGTCGTGGCCCTGCTGTCGGACTGGTTCCCGGCCACCACCGGCGAGATCGTCCACGTGGACGGCGGGTTCCACTCCACCGGGGCCTGAGCGCCCTGCTAGGTTGACGCGGTCGGTCCCCGCTCCCCGGGGGCCGGCCGTACTCGTCGCAGAGGGAGGGACGCGGACATGGATCTGGGACTGTCGGGCGCCAAGGTCTTGGTGACGGGGGCCAGCCGGGGGATCGGCCGGGCCATCGCCGAGGTGTTCGCGGACGAGGGCGCCGACCTGGCGCTGTGCGCCCGGGACGGGGTGCCCCTGGCGGAGGCGGCGGGGGAGCTGAGCTCCAAGGGCGTCAAGGTGTACGCCCTGCCCCTGGACGTCCGCGACCACGACGCGCTGACCGCCTTCGTGGCCGACGCGGCCGCCGACCTCGGCGGGCTGGACGTGCTGGTCTCCAACGTCTCCGGCGGCAGCGCGCCCACCCCCGACCAGTGGGAGCGGGCCTTCGACACCGACCTCGTGCCGTTCCTGCGGCTGACCGAGGCGGCGGAGCCCCACCTGGCGGCCTCGGCCCGGGGCGGGGCGGCGGTGCTGATCTCCACCACCTCGGCGCTGCACGTCACCCCGCCCGCCGGGGCCCGCTCCTACGGGGCGGTCAAGGCGGCCCTGAACCACCACGCCTCCTCCCTGGCCCGCGCCTGGGCGCCGCAGGGGGTACGGGTCAACACCGTCTCACCGGGGCCGATCGAGTTCCCCGGCGGCGGCTGGGCCCGCCGCCGGGAGGAGGACCCGGACTTCTACGAGGGCATCCGCTCGCGCATCCCCTTCGGGCGGCTGGGCCGCCCGGAGGAGGTGGCCCGCGCGGTCGCCTTCCTCGCGTCGCCGGCGGCGGCCTTCGTCACCGGCCAGAACCTCGTCGTGGACGGCGGCTTCCTGGACCGGGTCTGACCCCGCCCCGCAGGAGGGGCGCCAAGCCCCGCACGGCCAGGACCGCGCCCAGCAGGCCCCCGGCCGCCACGGCCAGGGCGAGGTCGGGGATCCACAGCAGCGAGCTGCGCGGCCCGAGGTAGGAGAGCAGCGCGGCCGAGGCGACGGCGGCGAGCACGCCGACGGCGCCCAGGGCGGTGCGGGTCCGGCCCCGGCCCGGCCGCACGGCCGCCGCGCCCAGCCCCAGGGCCGCGGCGGTCGCGCCCCAGGCCGCGGCCGGGGGGATCCACGCGGCGGCGGGCTCCTCCACCGGGGTGCCCGAGAGCATCCGGGCCAGGTCGAAGGCGATCCGCTGGATCTCCCCGTCGGCGGCGATCGCGTAGGCGTTCTGGGCGACCACCACCGCACGGTCGCGTTCGGGCAGCAGCACCACGATCGCGGCGTACCCCGGGGTGGCCCCGCCGTGGAACACGACCGGCTCCCCGGTGCCCGACAGCTCGGTCTCCCGCCAGCTCAGCCCGTAGGTCTGCGCCGACCCGGGCACCGGGACGACGCCCTCGCGCATCCCCGCCAGGGTCTGCGCGTCCAGCAGCGGCGGATCGGGGTCCAGCTGGAGGCGGGCGAACGCGGCCAGGTCGTCCAGTGTCCCGCCGAGGTAGCCGAAGGCGACGCCCTCGTCGTCCACCTTCCCGGCGTCGGCGCCCGCCACCGGCGCGCCCCACAGGAAGCGGTGGCCGGGGGTGAGTCCGGCGGCCCGGGCCTCCTCCGCGTCGGTGAACGCGCCGTCCATCCCGGCGGGCTCCAGCACCGCCTCCCGCAGGTGGCCGTGCAGGTCCCCGGTGACCTCCTCGATCACGGCGCCGAGCAGCAGGTGGTTGGCGCTGGAGTAGGCGTGCGTGCCGGGCTCCGCGGCCGCGACCCCGGCCAGGTGCTCCACCCGCTCGTCGAGGCCCATCGCGTCCGGCCCGTAGTGGTCCGCCACCGCGAAGGCGGCGCGTTCGGGGATCCCGGAGGTGTGCGTCATCAGGTGGCGGACGGTGATGTCGCGCCCCTCGAAGGCGGGCAGGTGGTCGCCCACCGGCGCGTCGGGGTCCAGCCTCCCCTCCTCGGCCAGGACGAGGGCGGCGGTGGCCGTGACGGGTTTGGCGACCGACCCCCACAGGAAGGCGGTATCGGCGTCCACCGGTTCCCCGGCGCCGTCGACGCCGGTGTGGAAGGCGTGCTCCACGCCCCCGGGTCCGACCACGGCGTAGGCCAGCCCGGGGACGCCGACCGCGGCGGCGTGCGCCTCGGCGCGGGCGTCCATGGCCCCGGTGTCCGCGGCCTCGGCGGGTGGAAGGGGGGTCAGTGTGAGCAGCAGGGCGAGGGGGAGGCGCATCGGCGTCCTTTCGATAACCGTATGAGCATATTGTTATAGCCGTATGCTGATACGGTCAACCCGTGCCACGAACCGCAGACCACGACCAGCGCCGTGCCCAGATCGCGGACGCCGTGACCGACCTCATCGCCTCCGGCGGCCTGGCGGCGGTCACCGTCGCCCGCACCGCCGACCGCGCGGGCATCTCCGTCGGCCTGGTCCAGCACTACTTCCCGGCCAAGGACGACATGCTCCTGCACGCCTTCGAGCGGGTGGGCGCCGCCGTCGCCGCCCGGGTCGCGGACGTGATCGCGGGGGGCGTCCGGCACGAGCGCTCCATCGCCGACGTCCTGGCCGCAGCCCTGGCCGAGTACCTGCCCCTGGACGGGCGCCGCCGGGCCGAGTTCCGCGTCACCCGTACCTTCGCGGGCCGCGCCCTGGAGAACCCCCGCCTGGCCGAGGTGGACGCCCGCACCGCCGCCACCATGCGCGCCGAGATCGCCCGCGCGGTCACCAACGGCTTCGAGTGCGGCGAGGTCGACCCCGCCGCCGACCCCGCCCTGGCCGCCGCCCGCCTGGCCGCCGCGACCGAGGGCCTGGCGACCGCCCTGTACCGCGACCCCGGCGAGCGGGACCGCGCCCTGGCCGTCCTGCGCGCCGAGATCGACGCGGTCTTCACCGGGGAGTGCCGCCAGTACACCGGCTGACCGCGCCCGGACCCCTCTCACCCGATTCCAACCCCGGTCCGCACCCGCCCTCCCACCTGGGCGGACTCCCCGGTTCCCAGCGAACTCCCAGGAAACTCCCGGGAAGGTCCCCGCCCCGTCGTGTTCCGTTCCTCGAGTCGTCACCGAACGAACCGAGAGGGGACACCGACCGTGCCGACGGACACGACCTCGGCGGGCGACCGCCTCCGTGCACCGAGCAGGCTGCACGCCTTCAACCGCTACGAGCTCAAGTACCTGGTACCGCGCTCCCGGCTGGCCGGCGTGCGCGCCGAGCTGGGCGCCCGCATGCGGCGCGATCCGTACGCCGGGGACGACGGCTACGCGGTCTGGAGCCTGTACTACGACACCGACCGCCTGCGCTTCTACTGGGAGAAGATCGAGGGGCTGCGCTTCCGCCGCAAGCTCCGCATCCGCCGCTACGGCGAACTCGGGGACGCCCCCGAGGACACCCCGGTGTCGGTCGAGATCAAGCAGCGCGTCAACCGGGTCACCCAGAAGCGCCGGGTCATCCTGCCCTACCACCTGGCCCGCGGCCTGTGCGACCGGCGGATCCGCGTCGCCCACCCCGACGCCGACCCGGCGTTCGTGGACGAGGTCCTGGACCTGGTCCACCGGCTGGACCTGCGCCCCGTCGCCATGACCGGCTACCGCCGCGAACCCTACGTCGGCGTCGACGCCGACCTGGGGCTGCGCGTCACCCTCGACCACCGGGTGCGCGGCCGCGACCGCGACTTCGACCTGCGGGTCCCGGCCGAGAACCGGTACATCATCCGCCCCGACCTGGCGGTGCTGGAGGTCAAGGTCAACGAGCGCGCCCCCTCCTGGGTGACCGACCTGGCCGCCCGCATGGACCTGCAGGTCCAGCGCATCTCCAAGTACTGCCAGAGCGTCGAGGCCTGCGGCCGCGCCCCGCGCTCCGTGTTCCACCTGCCCGACGGCGACGCCGCTGCCGAGGCCCGACCGCTGACCGCCGACCACCGCACCGCTCCGGAGCCCGCCCGATGAACCTCGACTTCTCCCTCACCGACCTGTCCGGGACGTTCAGCGTCATGGACGTCGCCCTCGCCATGGGCCTGGCCTTCGCGATGAGCCTGGTGGTGGCCTGGACCTACCGGGCCACCCACCGCAACATCTCCTACAGCCAGAGCTACGTCCACACCCTGATCATCCTGGGCATGCTCATCGCCCTCATCATGCTGGTGGTGGGCTCCAACATCGCCCGGGCCTTCGCCCTGGTGGGCGCCCTGTCCGTGGTGCGCTTCCGCAACGCGATCAAGGAGACCCGCGACGTCGGGTTCATCTTCCTGGTCATGGGCATCGGCATGGCCTGCGGCACCCGGTTCTACCTGCTGGCCGTGCTGGCGACCGTGCTCATCTGCGCCGTCGTGCTGCTGATGCACCGGTTCGACTGGTTCTCGCTGAACGTCCAGCGCCAGGTCGTCAAGGTGCAGGTGCCCGCGGACGGCGACGACCACGCCCCGTTCGTGGAGGACGTCCTCATCCGCTTCACCGACGAGTACGAGCTGATCGGCACCGAGAGCGTGCGCGGCGGCTCCCTGCTGGAGTTCGTCTACACCGCACGCCTCAAGAAGGGCGCCGAGCCCCGCGAGCTGGTCGCGGCCCTGCGTTCGGTTGCCTCCGGGCAGAAGGCCACCGTCCTGACCGGCTACGACCAGACGGACCTGTGATCCCCATGGAAGCGGAGGACACCGCCGCGGAGGGCGCCGCCGCACCCCGGCCCCGGCTCCGCCACCGCATCCCCGCGCGGCTGCGCCACCACGGGTGGAAGGCCGCCGTCCTCGCGTCCGGGCTGGCCGCGGTGCTGCTGCTCCTGGCGCCGACCCGGATCACGCCCTACGTAACCTCGGCCCTGGTCCCCGACGACGGGATCACCGAGGACATCGAGGGCACCGCCGACCTGTTCGCCGACGGCTCGCACACCATCGAGGTGACCTTCGACGAGCAGGAGTACGCCGAGATGATGGACACCTTCCAGGAGGAGGGGGAGAAGGAGTACATCCGGGCGGACATCGTCATCGACGGCACCGCGATCGAGGATGTGGGCCTGCGGCTCAAGGGCAACTCCACCCTCATGGGCCTGCGCGGCGGCGGCCGCGAGGAGGGGGAGGGCGCGGGAGGCGCGGGCGGCACGGACGGCGGTCCCGGCGGGGTCGCCCTGTCGGAGGACGCGCCCGAGGACCTGCCCTGGCTGATCTCCTTCGACGAGTACGCCGAGGGGCGCGCCTACCAGGGCCACACCGAGCTCGCCCTGCGCCCCGCCGCCTCCGGCTCCGACACCGCGCTCAACGAGGCCCTGGCCCTGGAGCTGACCGAGGCGGCCGGGCAGACCACCCAGGACCACACGGTCACCTCGTTCACGGTCAACGGGGAGGGCACGGCCGTGCGCCTGCTGCTGGACCACCCCGACGCCGCCTGGGCGACCGGACTCGGTGACGGGGTGCTCTACAAGGGCCGCGCCGGCGGGTCCTTCGACTACCTCGGTGAGGACCCCACCGAGTACGAGGACGCGTTCAGGCAGGTCAACGCCGAGGGCGCCTACGACCTGACGCCGGTCATGGAACTGCTGCGGTTCGTGGACGAGGCCGACGACGCCGAGTTCGCCGAGGAGCTGGACGGGCACCTGGACGTGGAGTCCTTCGCCCGCCACCTGGCGCTCCAGGACCTGATGTCCAACACCGACGGCATGGACGGCCCCGGCAACAACTACTACCTCTGGTACGACCTCTCCGAGGAGCGGTTCACCGTCCTGTCCTGGGACCTCAACCTGGCCTTCGGCGGCATGGGCGAGGGCGGCCCGACGGGCGGCGGGGGCGGTGGGACCCCCGAAGGCACGGAGGCGCCCCAGGGGATGCGGCCTCCGGAGGGCATGGAGTTCCCGGAGGGCATGGAGCCTCCGGAGGGCATGGAACTCCCCGAGGGCGTGGAACCGCCCCGGGGGGGCTTCCCCGGCGGGGAACGCGGGGGCGGGGGCGGCATGTCGATGGGCGGCAGCGGGGCGCTCAAGGAGCGCTTCCTCGCGGACGCCGGATTCGAGGCGCTCTACGAGTCCGCCTACGCCGACCTCTACGCCGAACTGGTCGGGAGCGGTACCGCCGCGGACCTGCTCGCCGAGGTCACCGCGCGGGCCGAGGAGGCCGGGGACACCACCGCCGCCGAGGTCTCCGCGGGCCTGGCCGAGCGGTTGGAGGCGATCACCGCTGAACCGTCCGCCGACACCGGCCTCCCGGGCGCCGCCCCGGGCGGCTCCGCCCCCGCGGCCACCGACGCAGGGGGATGACGGCCGGCCCCGGTGCCGGCGGCCGCCGCCGGCACCGGGGCCTCATCCCAGCGGCAGCAGCACCGTGAACACCGTGCCGCCCTCCGGCCCGGAGTCCGCCGTCACCACCCCCTGGTGCGCCCCCACCAGGGCCGCCACGATCGCCAGCCCCAGTCCGGCGCCCGGTCCGCGCGGCCCCGGCGCCCGGTAGAACCGGTCGAACACGAACGGCAGGTCCGCCGCGGCGATCCCCGGCCCCTCGTCGGCGACGGTCACGACCGCCACCTCGGCCACCTCCGGCGGCAGCCCCCCGGCCCGCGCCGGGGCGCCGCCCTCCGGCACCGGACCCCGGTCCACCCGCACCAGCACCGGTGTCCCCTCCGGGGTGTGGGCGACCGCGTTGCCCACCAGGTTCTCCAGCACCTGGCGCAGCCTGCCCGGATCGCCCACGGCCCGCACCGGCGCGGCCGCCTCGACCCGCACCGACGCCCGGGGCGCCCGGGCCGACACGGCCGCGGCGACCTCCCGGGCGATCGCCCCCAGCTCCACGTCGGCCCGTTCCAGGGCGGGCTCCTCGTCGAACCGGGACAGCACCAGGAGGTCGTCCACCAGCGCGCCCATCCGCTCGGCCTCGTCCTCGATCCGCGCCACCCAGCCGTCGCCGCGCTCGTCCCCGGCCACCACACCCCGGTCTCGCCCCTGGCGGTACAGCTCGGCGAACCCCCGGATCGACGACAGCGGTGTGCGCAGCTCGTGGGAGGCGTCCGCGACGAACCGCCGGGTGGTGGCCGCCGACCGGTCGCGCTCGGCCAGCGCCCGGGACAGCTCGCCCAGCATCGTGTTCAGCGCCTCGCCCACCCGGTCCACCTCCGCGGCCGCGCCGTCGCGGGGCACCCGCCGGTCCAGGTCGCCCCCGGCGATCGCCCGGGCGGTCTCCTCCATCTCCCGCAGAGGCCGCAGCCTGCGGTGCACCACCGCGGTCGCGCCGGCCCCCAGTGCGGCCAGGATGACCGCGCCGACCGACACCTCGATGAGCACCAGGGTGCGCACGGTGGTGCCGACGCCGCCGAGCGACTGCGCCACCACCGCCGCGCCGCCGTCCTCCCGCGCGGTGGCCAGCACCCGCCAGTCGTCCCCGCCGCCGGTGTCGGGCAGTGTGAAGGGGACGCCCGCGCGCTCGCGCAGCCCCTCGGCGCCCACCACGGACACGTCGGGCAGCCCCTCGTCCCCGGAGCTCTGCCCGCTGCTCCGTGTCACCTCGCCGTCGGCGGACACCGACAGCGACCGCAGGTCGGTGGGCAGCGGCGGCGGCCGGTGCCCGGCCTCCTCCGGCGGGAACCCATCGGAGCGCGGGGGCGCCTCGGCGGCGGCCAGCCCGCGCAGGCGGTGGTCCACCTCCTGGACGAGTGCCCGGTGCAGCAGCAGGACCCCGGCGGCCCCCGACACCACCAGCCCCAGGGCGACCAGGGCCAGCACCGCCAGCGTGATCCCGCCGCGCAGCGACCGCGGCCGCCTCACCGTTCGGCCCGGGGCGGGCGGAGCCCGTAGCCGACCCCGCGCACCGTCCGGATCAGCGGCGGCCGGTCCCGGTCGATCTTGCGCCTCAGGTAGCTGATGTAGGTCTCCACCACCCGCACGTCGTCGCTCTGGCCGCCCCACACCCGGTCCAGGATCTGCGTCTTGGTCAGCACCCGGCCCGCGTTGGCCAGCAGGTAGCGCAGCAGCGCGAACTCGGTGGGGGACAGGTCGATCGGCACCCCGCCGCGCCGCACCTCGTGGGCGTCCTCGTCCAGCTCCAGGTCGCCGTAGCGCAGCGGCTCCCCGGCCGCCTCGGCGCCCGACCGGCGCAGCACCGCCCGCAGCCGCAGGACGACCTCCTCCAGGCTGAACGGCTTGGTGATGTAGTCGTCGGCCCCCGCCCGCAGACCCGAGATCCGGTCCCCGACCGTGTCCCGCGCGGTCAGGAACAGCAGCGGCAGCCCGGGGACCCGGGCCCGCAGGTCCCCGACCAGGTCCAGGCCGCTGCGTCCGGGCAGGGTCACGTCCACCAGCGCGATGTCGGGCGCGAACCCGGACAGGGCCGCCAGCGCGCCCTCGGCGTCGGGCGCGCCCCGCGTGGTGAAGCCGCTCAGATCCAGGGACGCCGTGAGCAGCTCCAGGATGTTGGGTTCGTCCTCCACGATGAGGACCCGGGGCCCCTCGGCCCCGGCAGGGGAATGCTCCATCGACTGCTCCCGTCTTCGCCCGCCGCCGTGCGGCAGGTTACGCCGTCCGGGTGAGAGACCGGTGAGAGCGCGCCGCACGGCTCTGGCACTCTGGAGTCCGGCGCGCAGGCACGGTGACGAGGGGTGTGGACCATGGCGGAGTTGAACGAGATCCCGGTGACGCTGATCGACGGGCGCGAGACGACCTTCGGGGAGTGGGCGGACAAGGTCCGCCTGGTGGTGAACGTGGCCTCCCGCTGCGGGCTCACCCCGCAGTACGGCGCGCTGGAGGAGCTGCAGAAGACCTACGGCGACCGCGGGTTCACGGTGCTGGGCTTCCCCAGCAACCAGTTCCTCCAGGAGTTCGGCGGCGAGGACAGGATCGCCGAGTACTGCTCCATGACCTGGGGCGTGACCTTCCCGATGATGAGCAAGGTCAAGGTGAACGGCAGGGGGAGGCACCCCCTGTACGCCGAGCTCACCCGCACCCCGGACGCCGGGGGCGACGCGGGGCGGGTCAAGTGGAACTTCGAGAAGTTCCTGGTCCTGCCCGACGGCGCGGTACACCGCTTCCGGCCCTCGACCGTGCCCGACGACCCGGCGATCGTCGCGCTCATCGAGGAGAACCTCCCCCGGGGCTGACCCGGCGCCCCGCCCGGGCCGTTCCGGCGGGGTCGACACGGACCCGGGCGGCGGATCGCCGCGGCGCTGACCGCCATGGCGTCTTCGCGGCTGCGCGGGTTCGGCGAACCCCTGGCCGTACCATCGACCGGACGAGAGGACACCCTTCGATGATCACCCCGATCGACCCCGCCGACGAGTCCGCCCTGCGGGCCTGGCACACCGCCCTGGTGGAGGCGGCGACGCACGGGCGGCCGGAGGCCGCCGTCATGGGCTACACCGACCTCAGGGGGATGCTCGCCCCCCGGGACGACCGGCACCACCGGCTGTACGCGGCGGTGGAGGACGGCCGCACCGTCGGAACGCTCATGGTGGACCTGCCCGACCGGGAGAACCGGCACCTGGCCGAGGTGGACGTGTCGGTGGTCCCCGAGCGCCGGGGCCGGGGCCTGGGAGCGCGCCTGGCGGGCCTGGCCCTGGAGGCCATGGCCGAGGAGGGCCGCACCACCGCCACCGGAGAGGTCTACGTGCCCGGCGGGCACACCCCCGACGACTGGCCCGGCGCCCGGTTCGCCCGGGCCCACGGGTTCGCCACGGTGCACGAGGAGGACTACCTGGTCCTCGACCTTCCGGTGCCGCCGGAGAGGATGGCCGCGCCGCCCGGGGCGCCCGTCGGCCACCGGCTGCACACCTGGACCGGCCCCTGCCCGGAGGAGCACCTGGAGGCCTACGCGCGGATGCGCACGGCCATGGAGCGCGACGTGCCCACGGGCGACCTGGACACCGAACCGGAGGTGTGGGACCCCGAGCGCCTCCGGGCGGAGGACGCGCGCCGGGTCGACCAGGGGTACACCGCCGTCGTGTCCGTCGCCCGCACGGCGGCGGGGGAGTGGGCCGGGTACAGCCTCCTGCTCGTCCCCGCCGAGGGCGGGGGCGAGGTCTACCAGGACGACACCCTGGTCATGCGCGCCCACCGCGGCCACGGTCTGGGCATCGCGCTCAAGCGCCGCAACCTCGAGGTGCTGGCCCGGGAGTTCCCCGACGCGAAGGTGGTCCGCACCTGGGTCGACCCCGACAACGCCCCGATGCGGGCGGTCAACGACCGCCTCGGGTTCCGCGTGGTGGAGCGCATGCTGGAGGTCCAGCGCGTCCTGGGCTGACCCCGCCCGGGTCAGCCCTCGCGCAGGATCTGGACCAGCCGGGTGACGCGGTCGGGGGCCAGGGTCTCGCGCACCCCGGTCTCCAGCCCGCCGCCGGTGGCGTCCACCAGGGACACGTGGCGCAGGGCGCGGGTCAGCACGGTGTACACCCGGGGCCGCGACACGGGCACGTCGGGCGGGAACACGCCCACCACGGCGGGCCAGCGGCCGCCGTGGGCGGCGCCCACGGTGAGCGCCCACCCCGGGCGCAGCGCCGCCGGGTCGCCGACGGTGACCTTCGCGCCGTCGGCCAGCTCCACCTCCACGCCGCGCTCGACGGGGCCGCGCAGGACACCGGTGTCGCCCGGGCCGTACCCGGGCCCCGCGGCCACCAGCAGCACCGCGTCGCCGGGGTCGAACCCGCCCAGGGCGCCGGGGCCCGGGTTCAGCCGCTCCTTGCAGGCGGCGTTGAGCGCGCGGGCCCCGGCGGGGCCGTCCTCGCGGGCGGTGACCACCCGCACCTCCCCGGCGGGGATGCCCAGCGCGCGCGGAATGGAGTCGGTGACCAGCTGCACGACCCGGTGGGCGGCCTCCTCCGCCGTGGCGGCGGGGACCCGCACCACCTCGCGGCCGGGGGCGTCCACCTCGGGGACCTCGCCCTCGGACACGGCCAGCGCCAGGGCGGCGATGGGCCCCGGGGCCCCGTCGTCCTCGGGGCCGGCGATCTCGGCGGTGTGGGCGGTGCGCGAGCGCACGATGTCCTCGGCGACACGGCCCGGGGTGGCCGACGGGGCCTGCCTCGGGTCGGCGAGCAGCACCAGGTGCGCGCCGTCGGCGCAGGCGGCGGCCAGGTCGGCGGCGCGGGCGGTGCCCACCGCCATCGACTCGCACAGCACCACCAGGCCCGACGGGATGGGGCCCTGCCGCAGCGCGGCGGCCAGGGAGAGCACGCGCACCCCCGGGTCGCCCTGGGCCACCGCGGCCAGGTCGGCGGCCACGGCGGCGGCCGTCTGCGCGGTGGGCGCCACCACGGTGATCCCCACCCGGCTGTCCTCGGCGATCGCGGCCAGGCACAGCAGGGCGCGCGCGGTCTCGGCGGAGTCCCCCGGGCCGTGCCAGAGCACCGTCACCGGCCGCAGGGCGACCGTGACCAGCGCGGCGCGGGTGTGCTCGGTGACGGTGAACCCGCCCTTGTCGCAGGCGGCGTCGACGGTCTCGGCGGCGGTGGCCGAGTCCATGACGGGGTCGTTGGCGGAGATGAGGCGCACCAGGTGCCCGCCCAGCCGCTGCTCGGCCTCGCCCAGGTCGGGCAGGGCGTGGAACCGCTCGGGCTCGGGCAGGTCCGGGACCCCGCCCTCCTCGAAGTCGAAGTCGTCGTCGGAGTCGTCGGTGCTCTCGAACACCGCCGAGGCGCCCGCCTCCACGGCGGCCTCCAGAGCGCGGGCCGGGGCCGGGACGCCCAGGCGGCCCACCAGCGAGGCCAGCCGCTTCTCCTCCACCGCGGTGTGCCCGCGGGCGGCGGCGGTGCGCAGCGTGTGCGCGGTCAGGGCGGCCAGGCGGCGCGGGTCGTCGGGGCGGGCGGCCTCGCCCAGGGCGCGGCGGGCGCAGTAGTCGGCCTGCTCCGCGGTCACCTGCGGCAGCCGCAGCAGCAGCCACGGGTCGGCGGCCAGCTCCGACGCGGCCGCCGGGCCCAGCGCGGCCACCAGCCGCGGCGCCAGGGAGGGCGGGGCCTGCATGCCCTGTAGGACGGCGCTGACCTGTTCGACTGCCTCGGACACCTGGGCCGGTCCCCCTCGATCTCGTGCTCCTGCTCTCGCGACGAGCCTACCGAGAGGTGACGACGTCCGGGTCGGCCCCGTGCGGACCCGGGGCGCGCGGGGCGTTCAGGAGCGGGCGCGGGGGCGGCGGCGCGGGGTCCGGCGCGCGGCCGACGGGTCGCCGACCACCGTGCGCACCGCGGCGCAGGGGTCCAGGTCGGGCGAGGACTCCTGGATGGCGACGGCCGCGGTGCGGGCGGCGGCGCAGAACAGGGCGCGGGTGCCCTCGTCCAGTCCGGCCAGGACGCGCTCCTCCACGTGGGCCACCCGCGCGGCCAGGTCGGCCAGCACCTCGCGGCCGTGCGCGGTGACGCACACCCGCCGCACCCGGCGGTCGTCGTCGTCCACCCGGCGGCGCACCAGGTCGGCGGCCTCCAGGTCGTCGAGCAGGTAGGTCATCACGCTGCGGTCGATGAGCAGGCGCTCGGCGAGCGCGGCCTGGGTGGGGACCTCGGCGGCGGCGCAGGCGACCAGCACGTGGTAGCCGCGGCTGCCGTGCGGGACGTCGGCGAGCGACTCCTCCACCCGCTCGTGCCAGCGCTGCAGCACCACGGCCAGCGACCAGCCGAGGTCGGGCGCCGGGCCGTCGGTGCGCCCCCGCGGTTCCCGCGCGCTCTCGGGGCTCGGTGTCGTCATGCCCCGAGACTACCAGGAATAGGTTTTCTGTACGATGAGTTGCACAGAACATCATTGATTCCACAAACTACTTTGCGGGCGTCCGGGCCACGGACCTCCGACCGTCCCTCCGAGGAGACACAGCACCATGCCCGACTACGGACACCCGCTGCGGTTCGGCACCTTCATCACGCCCTCGGCCGGCGACCACGAGCGCGCCGTCGCCCTGGGCGAGCTCACCGAGGCCGCCGGGCTCGACCTGGCCACCTTCCAGGACCACCCCTACAACCCGGGCTTCCTGGACACCTGGACCCTGATGACCTGGGTCGCCGCCAGGACCGGCCGCATCTCGGTCTCCGGCAACGTCCTCAACCTCCCGCTGCGCGGACCGGCCATGCTCGCCCGCCAGGCGGCCTCCCTCGACCTGCTCTCCGGCGGCCGCTTCGAGCTCGGCCTGGGCGCCGGCGCCTTCTGGGACGGCATCGCCGCCATGGGCGGGCCCCGGCTCACCCCCGGCCAGAGCGTGGCCGCCCTCTCCGAGGGCATCGACGTCATCCGCCAGGCCTGGGACACCGACGCCCGCGGCGGCGTCCGCGTGAACGGCGAGCACCACCGCGTCTCGGGCATGAAACGCGGACCCGCACCCGCCCACGACATCGGCATCCACCTGGGCGCCTACAAACCCCGCATGCTCCGCCTCACCGGCGCCAAGGCCGACGGCTGGCTGCCCAGCCTGGGCTACCTGGAGATCGCCGACGCGCCCGGCGCCAACCGGATCATCGACGAGGCCGCGCAGGAGGCCGGGCGCGACCCGCGCATGGTCCGGCGCATGCTCAACCTCCCCGGGGGCGCCCTGCTGCCCGCCGGCCGCGGCTTCCTCCAGGGCCCCGCCGACCAGTGGGTCGACGACCTGCTGCCGCTGGTCCTGGAACACGGGTTCAGCACGTTCATCCTCGGCGGCGACGACCCGCGCACCATCGAGGCGTTCGGCGCCGAGGTCGCGCCCGCCCTGCGCGAGGCCGTCGAGAAGGAACGCGCCTCCGCCGGCACCGCCACCGGCCCGGCCCGCGCCGCCGCGGCCCTGGCCGCCCGCCGTCCCGGCATCGACTACGACGCCGTCCCCGAGGACCTGCGCGGCCACGCCGTCGAACCCGGCGACCGCGCCTACACCCGGCTCCGCCACGGCTACATGCAGAGCGGCAGGCCGGGCCTGGTGCTGCGGCCGGAGAGCGCCGGCCAGGTCGCCGAGGCCCTGGGCTACGCCCTGGACCAGGACGTCCCGCTCAACGTGCGCAGCGGCGGCCACGGCATCAGCGGCCGCTCCACCAACGACGGCGGCGTCGTCGTCGACCTGTCCCGGATGAACCGCGTCGAGGTCCTCGACCCCGCCGCCCGCCGGGTGCGCCTGGGCGCCGGGGCCCGCTGGAGCGAGGTCGCCGCCGCCCTGCACCCGCACGGGCTGGCCGTCAGCTCGGGCGACCACGGCGGCGTCGGCGTCGGCGGCATCGCCACCACCGGGGGCATCGGCTACCTGGGCCGCGCCCACGGCCTGACGATCGACCACATCACCGCGATGGAGGTCGTCACCGCCGACGGCCGGGTCCTGCGCGCCGCCGCGGACGAGAACCCCGACCTGTTCTGGGCCATGCGCGGAGCCGGGGCCAACTTCGGCGTGCTCACCTCCGTGGAGGCCGTCGCCGCACCGGTCGGCGACGTCGTCCTCGCCCAGTTCGCCTACGACGCCTCCCGCACCGCCGGGTTCCTGCGCGCCTGGGGGGAGATCACCGCCGCCGCGCCCCGCGAGGTCACGGCCTTCCTCATCGCAGCCCCGGGCCGGGGCGGATCGGGGCCGGTCGCCCGGGCGATGGTCGTCCACGCGGGGGACGACACCGACGCCGCCGTGGCGGCGCTGGAGCCCTTCCTCAAGGCGGGCCCGGTCCTGGACCAGAGCGCGCAGCTCGCGCCCTACCCGGCGATCCTGCCCCGGGGCGAGGGGCCCCACACGGGGGCCGGCGTCCCCGCGAGCCGCTCCGGACTGCTCTCCGAGGTCTCCGAGGACACCGCGCGGACCCTGGCGGGCATGCTCGCCTCCGGCGCCACCTACTTCATGCAGCTGCGCCAGGTCGGCGGGGCGGTCAACGACGTCCCCGCCGACGCGACCGCCTACGCCCACCGCCACCAGGCCCAGTCCCTGGCGGCGCTGGCCTCGCCGCGCACCGCGGCCCGCCTCGACGAGCGGTGGGCGGAGCTGGACGGCGCGATCGACGGGATGTACCTGAGCTTCGACACCCGCACCGGGCCCGGGGTGCTCTCCCTGGCCTTCCCCGAGCCCGCCCTCTCCCGGCTGCGCGGGATCAAGGCCCAGTACGACCCGCACAACGTGTTCGACCAGAACTTCCCGATCGAACCGGCCGGGGACTGACCGCCGCGGCGGCCGGGCGCCTCAGCGGCGCCTCGCCGTCGCGTCGTCCAGCGCGTCGCGGATCTCCGGAGGCAGCTCCACGCCCTCCACGCCCAGGACCTGCTCCAGCTGCGCCAGGGTGCGCGGCCCCACCACGGCGGCCGCCACCCCCTGCTGGTCGCGCGCCCAGCTCAGCGCCACCGCCAGCGGCGGCACCCCCAGCCCCTCCGCCGCGGTGCACACCGACTCCACCACCCGGCGGCTGCGCTCGTCCAGGTACGGCTCCACGTACGACGCCATGTGCGGGAACGCCGCCCGCGAGCTCGCCGGGGTGCCGGTCCGGTACTTGGCGCTGAGCACCCCCCGGCCCAGCGGCGCCCACGCCAGCAGGTGCGCCCCGGCGGACGCCGCCGCGGGCCGCAGGTCGTCGTCCGCGCGCCGGTTGAGCAGCGAGTACTCGGTGCCCGCGCTCACCAGCGGCACCCGGCCCGGCCGCGCCCGCTGCCAGGTCGCCAGCGTGGCGAACTGCCAGGCGTCCAGGTCGCCGGTCCCCACGTAGCGGGCCTTGCCCGCGGCGACCGCCGCCTCCATCGCCGCCAGCGTCTCCTCCGGCGGCGTCGCCGGGTCGAACACGTGCAGCTGCCACAGGTCCACGTACTCGGTCTGCAGCCGCCGCAGCGAGGCGTCCAGGGACGCCAGCAGGTGGCGGCGCGAGGCGTCCACCGGCCGGTACCCCTCCGGGGTGTGGCCGCTCTTGGTGGCCACCACCACGTCCTCGCGGCGCACCGCGGTGCGCAGCAGCCGGCCCAGGATCCGTTCGCTCTGCCCGCCCGTGTAGATGTCCGCGGTGTCCACGAGCGTGCCGCCCGCGTCGACGAACGCGGCGAGCTGCTGCCCGGCCTCCTCTTCGGAGGTGTCCTGGCCCCAGGTCATCGTGCCGAGGGCGGTGCGGGACACCCAGAGTCCCGATCGGCCCACCTGTCGCTGTTCCATGCGGCGGAGGGTACCGTGTTCATCCGAAGTCGGCCCGCCGTCCATCCCCACGGCGTACCCTCGTCAGGCCCCGGCCGGAGACGTCCACCGCGCCGTCCGCGCGGGCCGGAGCGGTCCCCCGCCCCCCGGACCCCCTCCGGTCCGGCTCCCGGTTCCCAGGGGAAAGCCCGCAGCCGCCCTCCGGTGCCCCCCATGCCGGACCGTCAAGGAAAGCCGAAACCGAGTGTCCATCTTCGAGGCGGTCGTCCTCGGCCTCATCCAGGGGCTCACCGAGTTCCTGCCCGTGTCCTCCAGCGCCCACCTGCGCGTGTTCGCGGCCTTCTTCCAGTGGCCCGACCCCGGTGCGGCCTTCACCGCCGTCACCCAGATCGGCACCGAGCTGGCGGTGGTGGTCTACTTCCGCAAGCGGATCTGGGCGGTCATCTCCACCTGGCTGCGCTCCCTGTTCGACCGCGACCTGCGCGGCGACGTCAACGCCCGCATCGGCTGGTACGTCATCCTGGCCACCATCCCCATCGGCGTGCTGGGCCTGCTCCTGGAAGAGCAGATCGACAGCGTCTTCCGCGACCTGCGCCTGATCGCGCTCACCCTCATCGTCTTCGGCGTCATCCTGGGCGCCGTGGACCACTTCGCCCGCCGCGAGCGGCAGCTGGAGGACCTCACGCTGGGCCGGGGCATCACGTTCGGCCTGTTCCAGACCCTGGCGCTGATCCCGGGGGTCTCCCGCTCGGGCGCCACCATCACCGGCGGCCGCCTGCTGGGCTTCGACCGCCCGGCCGCCGCCGAGTTCGCGTTCCTCATCGCGCTGCCCGCGGTGTTCGCCTCCGGCCTGTACAAGATGCTGGACATCGGCGGCGGCGAGTACGCGGGCTGGGGCGCGACCATCGTCGGCACCGTCGTGGCGTTCGTCATCGGCTACGTCGTCATCGCCTGGCTGATGAGGTTCATCTCCACCCACAGCTTCATGCCGTTCGTGTACTACCGCATCGCGCTCGGCGTCCTCATCCTCGTGCTCGTCTTCTCCGGCGTGCTCGACCCGGAGGGCGGAGCCGGGGTCGGCTGACCCGCCCCGCCGCGGGCCCGGCCCCCGCGGGGGCCGGGCCCGCCCGTGTCCCCGGTCCCCTCCCGGCGCACACCGCCCTAGGGTGGTGGCCATGGCGACACCACCATCCCAGGACACCCTCCCGCAGGCGGTCACGCTCATCCTCGTCCGGCACGGGATGACCGACGCCACCGGGCCCCGGCTGGCCGGCCGCGCCCCCGGGGTCCACCTCAACGACACCGGGCGCGGCCAGGCGGCCGACCTGGCCCGCCGGCTGACCGGGCTGCGCCCCGCGGTGCTGCTCTCCAGCCCCCTGGAACGCTGCCAGGAGACCGCGGAGGCCGTCTCCGGGGCGCTGGGCGTCCCCGTCACCACCGACGACCGCCTCATCGAGTGCGACTACGGGTCCTGGACCGGGCGCGCCCTGAAGGACCTGGCCGAGGAGCCCCTGTGGCGGGTCGTGCAGGACCACCCCTCCGCCGTCCGCTTCCCCAGCGGCGAGGCCCTGGCCGCGGCCTCCGCCCGCGCCGTCGAGGCCGTCCGCGACTGGAACTCCCGGCTGCTGCTCACCCCCGGGGAGACGCCCCCGGTGTACGTGGCGTGCAGCCACGGCGACATCATCAAGGCCGTCGTCGCCGACGCCCTGGGCCTGCACCTGGACCTCTTCCAGCGGCTGCGGGTGGACCCCTGCTCGGTCACCTCCATCACCTACACGCGCACCCGCCCCTTCCTCAACGTCCTCAACGACACCGGCCAGGGGGCCGGGCCCGTCCTGCCCACCCCGGCCGAGGCCACCGGGGACGCCGCCGTGGGCGGCGGCGCCGGGGCCGAGCACACCGTCACCGAGATCCCTTAAGGTTCTAGGCATGCCCGTCTTTCAGTTCAATCCGCCGGAGCGCTTCGTCGCCGGGACCGTGGGCCAGCCGGGGGAGCGCACGTTCTTCCTCCAAGCGGTGGGGGAAGGCCGTATCACCAGCGTCGTCCTGGAGAAGGCGCAGGTCGAGGCGCTGGCCACCCGTATCGAGGAGCTGCTGGAAGAGGTGCACCGACGCTTCGGCGCGCCGCCGGACGACAGCGCCGTCCCCGAGGACGAGGGCCCCCTCGAGCAGCCCATCGAGCAGGACTTCCGCGTCGGGACCCTGGCCCTGGCCTGGGACGCCGAGGCCTCCCGCGTCATCGTCGAGGCCCAGGAGATCGACGAGACCGCGGCCGAGGAGTTCACCGAGGACGAGGAGGAGCTGGAGGTCTTCACCGAGGAGGGCCCGGCCCACCGCGACGTCCTGCGCGTCTACCTCACCCCCGGGGCCGCCCGCGCCTTCGCCGGCCGCGCCCTGAAGGTGGTCGCCGCGGGCCGCCCGGACTGCCCGCTGTGCGGGCGTCCCCTGGACCCCGCCGGCCACATCTGCGTGCGCCAGAACGGCTACCGGCCCGACCGCCTGGTCTGATCACGCCTTGACGCACGACGACACCGCGCTCGACGGCCCCTTCGACGGCCTCACCCCCGCAGCGGGCCTGGAACTGCTGCGGACCGGCGAGATCACCGTCGAGGGGCGCCTCACCGCCGCCTCCAACACCACCCTGTACTGCACCGTCTCCGACGGCACCCTCTCGGCGAACTGCGTGTACAAGCCGGTGGCGGGGGAGCGGCCGCTGTGGGACTTCCCCGACGGCACCCTGGCCGGGCGCGAGGTCGCCGCCCACGCCGTCTCCGACGCCCTCGGCTGGGAGATCGTGCCGCCCACCGTCCACCGGGACGGGCCCTTCGGCGAGGGCATGGTCCAGCTGTGGGTGCACGGCGACACCACCGTGGACCTGATCGCCCTGTCCCGGGAGACCGACAACGCCGCCCTGCGCCGCATGGCCGTGTTCGACGCGGTCATCAACAACTCCGACCGCAAGATCGGCCACCTGCTGCCCACCCCGCAGGGCCATCTGTACGGCTGCGACCACGGGGTGACCTTCGCCGAGGACTACAAGCTCCGCACGGTGCTGTGGCAGTGGCAGGGGCTGGCGCTGCCCGAGGAGGCGCTGGCCGGGCTGGCGCGCCTGCGCGACCGGCTGGCCGACCCCCGGGACGCCCTGACCAGGGAGCTGGGGCTGCGCCTGACCGGCCCCGAGGTCTACGCGGTGCGGGCCCGCACCGACCTGCTCCTGGAGCACCGCATCCACCCCTACCCGGCGCCCGACTGGCCCGCGGTGCCCTGGCCGCCGGTCTGACCCGCGGCGCGTCCTGATCCGGCCACCCGGTTCCCACCGCCCCCGCCGTGGCCCATAATCGCCGGGGACCACCACAGAGGCGGAGAAACGTATGGCCACCGAGATCAAGGTCCGGGTCGACCCGGGCGGCCGGGCGCTGCTGGCGCTGGGCCGGTCCGGCTACCGGCTGCGGGCCTTCGCGCGCCCGTCCCGCTGGGAGCGGGTGCCCGCCGTGCTCGGGACCGCGTCGCTGATCCTGTTCGGGGTGGGCTGGATCCCGCTGATCTGGCTCCAGGCCACCGGCGGCGAGCCCACCGGCCTCCACCTGGCGCCCGTCGGGATCGGCCTGGCGGGGGTGCTGATCACGGGCCTGGCCTTCGCCTGGAAGGAGGTCGCCGGGGAGCTCCTGGGGTACCTGACGGTCTTCCTGCTCGTCATCCTGTTCCCGCTCTACTTCCCGCTGCTGCTCGTCCCGGCGGTGCGCCGCCGGGTGGGCGCGGCCCTGCCCTCCGGCGACGGGGACGGCGAGAAGCCGCGGCGGCGCACCGTGGAGGAGGGCGGCCGCTCGTACTCGTACGCGGGGCTGGCCGGGGCCCGGCTCTCCGACGAGGGGCACCGCGCCACCCTGGTGCTGGAGCACCGCGACGGGAGCACCCTGGTGTGCGGGGCCGCCGGGGCCGACGCGCACCTGCTGCGCACGGCCGCCCGCGAACGCCTGGGCGCCCTGCTGGCGGAGGGGTCCGGAGACGCGCCCCGGGTGTGAGGAGAATCGACTACCGGGGAGTAGGAATGGCGTGCCGGGCGCGGCTACCGGCACAATGGGCCCGTGAGCAACGAATGGAACTACCTCTTCGACATGGACGGCGTGCTCGTCCGTGAGGAACACCTCGTCCCCGGGGCCGACGAAGTCATCGCCGAGCTGCGCGAGCACGGCACCCCGTTCATGGTGTTGACCAACAACTCCATCTACACCCCGCGCGACCTGCGGGCGCGGTTGCTCAACACGGGCCTGGACATCCCCGAGGAGTCCATCTGGACCTCGGCGCTGGCCACCGCCCAGTTCCTCCAGACCCAGCGCCCCAACGGGTCGGCGTACGTGGTCGGCGAGTCCGGCCTGACCACCGCCCTGCACAACGTGGGCTACGTCATGACCGAGCGGAACCCCGACTACGTGGTGCTGGGGGAGACCCGCACCTACAGCTTCGAGGCCATCACGCGGGCGATCCGCCTGGTCCGCGCCGGCGCCCGGTTCATCGCCACCAACCCGGACGAGACCGGCCCCAGCGCGGAGGGCCCGCTGCCCGCCACCGGCGCGGTCGCCGCGCTCATCGAGAAGGCCACCGGGCGCAGCCCGTACTTCGTGGGCAAGCCCAACCCGCTGATGATGCGCTCGGCCCTGCGCCGGATCGGCGCCCACTCCGAGAACACGCTGATGGTCGGCGACCGCATGGACACCGACGTGCTCAGCGGCCTGGAGGCGGGGCTGCAGACGATCCTGGTGCTGTCGGGCATCTCCGGCCGGGAGACCGCCGAGGAGTTCCCCTACCGCCCCACCCGCGTCATCGAGTCGGTGAAGGAGCTGGTCGGCTCCACCGGCGACCCGTTCGGCCGCGGCGCCGAGTAGGGCCCGGACACACGGACAGGGGCGGCGGACACTCCCGTGTCCGCCGCCCCTGCCGGATGCGGTGCGTCAGGCGCTCTGCCGCTGCTTGGCGATCTCCTCCACCTTCGCCGCCTCTTCGCGGCGGCGCGAGCGGAGCAGTTCCAGGCGCTCGGCGAGGACCTCCTCCAGGTCCTCCATGCTCCTGCGCTCCAGCAGCATGTCCCAGTGGGTGCGCGTCGGCTTGGCCGCCTTGGGCTCCTCCCCGGAGCCGTCGCGGCGCAGAGCGCGGTCGCCGCAGAAGCGGCACTCCCACTCGGCGGGGATCTCGGCCTCGGTCGCGAAGGTGACCGAGAAGCGGTGGCCCCGGCTGCAGTCGTAGGTGACCTCCTGCCGCGGAGCCAGGTCGGTGTTGCGGTCGTTCTCGTAGCTCGTCGCCCCGAGTCGGGTGCCGCGCAGTGCTCGCTCGGCCATCGTGTGGGTGCCTCCCAGGCGCTTGTGCGGTCTCGCGGGGTTGTAACACGCGGGTACACGTCAAGATTCCCCGCCGTCCCGTGGTCGAACCACGGGCCCCGGGCCCTGTGGAGCGGGCGGCCCGGAGCGGCAGGACGCCGTGCGTGTGACCTGTCGCACTCCTTCCCGCTCTTTTCCGGATGCACACCCCGACGCCGGTACGGACTGCGGAAAACCCGTCCGGTGACGTTCCGTGGCCGGGTCGGGACACGAGTGGCCATTGTTCTTCGAGAGGCTTTCCGCGTGTTTCGCTATTGATATCGAGGAACAAGAAGAAATTGCCTGTATATCCGATATAAGTTCTCCGTGGTTCTCCTGAAGCTCCTCGAGAAGAGCATTGACAAGATCACGGAACGCCAGGTCAGGAAGGCGGGCATCACCTTCGGCGACATCTGGCGCGACCCCGATCTCGCGGCGGCGCTGCCCGCCGTCCGCGCCGGCGACATCGCGACGGCCCGCGAGCTGTTGACCGTCGACGACCCCCAGCGGGCCGATCTGCGCCTGCACGTGCTCTCGGACGAGTGCACCCCGCACCTGTCCGTATTGGAGGAACGCTACGGCGACGACGACCCCCTCCTGCTCCTGCTCGGCGGGTCCACCCGCATGAAGGCGGCCTGGGAGATCCGCGGCGGGGGCTGGGCCGCCTCGGTGGGCGCGGACCGGGCGCGCGCCTTCCTCGCATTCTTGGAACCGGCGGCCGGTGCCCTGATGCGCGCCGCGGAACTCGCCCCCGAGGACCCCCGCCCCTGGAACAACCTCCAGTGGTACTGCCTGGGCATGGGCGTCCGCCGCGAGGACCTCGACCGGATATGGCTGGAGCTGTGCGCCCGGGACTCCTGGCACCACCGCGGCCGCTACTCCCGGCTCCAGGTCCTGTGCCGCAAGTGGAGCGGCTCCCACGAGGAGATGTTCTCCTTCGCCCGGGAGACCGCCGCCCTGGCCGGGCCCGGCGACGCCTGCCTGGGGCTGCTGCCCGCCGCCCACAGGGAGCTCATCATGCTCACCGTCCGGGACGAGGCCGAGATCGCCACCGTCGCCGACGCCAAGGAGTTCGTCGGGGGCTACCTCTCCGACCCGGGCGTCCACGGCGAGCTGGCCGGGGCCGCCGACCGGTGGCTGGCCGGGGACGTCGCCTCCGACCCCGAGCACGCGAACGTCGCCCACCTGTTCGGCGCCGCCCTGTACTACGGGGGAGACCTCGAACGCGCCGCCCGCGCCCTGGCCCACGCCGGGCGCGTGATCCCCCCGGGCTCCCTGTGGGCGCACGTGTCGGCCTCGCCCGCCTACGCCTTCCGCAGGGCCCTCGACAAGTGCGGCCTCACCGACCGTCCCGCGCCCTGACCCCCGCCCGCCGGCCCCGACCGGCCCCACCGGTCGGGGCCGCCGGGCGGGGCCGCCGCCGGTCGGCCCCGGCCTCAGACCCCGTGCGCACCTACCTCCCACGCGTGGCCGCGCTCCTTCAGCAGCCGACCGAACCCGCGCTGTCGCGACTCCACTCCGTGCACCAGCCGCACCCGGCCCGGCCGCAGCCGGTCCACGATCCGCAGCAGCCCCTCGCGGTCGGCGTGCGCCGACAGACGGGTGTCCACCACCCGGGCGCGCACGGTCAGTTCCTCGGGACCCGACCGCCCGCGCAGCACGAACGCGTGGTCACCGCCGTGCACCGTGTCCAGCAGCCGACCGCCCGCGGCGTCCTCGTCCTGGCGTCCGGCGACCAGGATCGCGTCGCGCGGGTCCGGCAGGACCGAACGGGCCCACTCGACCACCGGGCCGGCGCTCAGGTTCCCGGCCGGGCTGATCACCACCCCGCCGCGGAACGACTCCACCAGGGAGCCCCGCTCCGACCAGCCGACGGCGCGCACGCCGTCGCCCAGGACCCGCACCGGCTCCTCGTACCCGAGGGTGGCCTGCTCGATCCGCTCGGCCACGGTCCGGGCCATCCCGTCCACCAGCACCGGTACGTCGGGCAGCCCGCGCTTGACGATGAGCGCCACCTCCTGGGCGCGCCCCAACGCCATCGCGGGGACCAGCACCCGGCCGCCCACCCGGCACACCTCGGCCACCGTGGCCAACATGCGTTCCACCGTCGCGGACCGCCGGTCCGCCGAGCGGTCGCAGCAGGTGGACTCCAGCACCAGCAGGTCGGCCCCCTGCGCGCTCTCGGGCAGTTCGCAGGCGCCCACGCTCTCCTGGGGGAAGTCGGCGATGTCCCCGCTCACCACGGTCCGGTGCTCACCGGCCCGCACCACGGCCCCGGCCGCGCCGACGATGTGACCGGACGGGAAGAGCTCCACGACCAGGTCCCCGATCCCGTGCTCGACGCCCGTCGCCACGGGGGTCAGCGCCCTCACGGCGCGCCGCACGTCCTCGGGGCCGAACCCGCCCGGGGCCGGGCCGTGCATCCTCGTCACCTTGGCGGTGTCCTCCCACATCACCGGCAGCAGCTCGGCCGTCTCCGGGGTGCAGACCACCGGGCACGGGCCGCGTTCGGCCAGCAGCGCGGGCACGTATCCGGCGTGGTCGTTGTGGGCGTGGGTGACGATCACCGCGTCCAACGGGCCGGGGGCCAGGTCGGCCAGGCCCGGCGGCGCCGGGGAGTCGCCCGGGCGGCGGCCCGCGTCCACCAGCAGTCGGGTCGCCCCTGCCTCCACCAGGACGCACGACCCGCCGATCTCGGTGCCGCCGCCCAACTGCACGACCCTGGGCGACCGGTCGCGCACCTCCGAAGCGGCGGCCCGGGGGGCAGGGGCCCGTACCAGCGACCCGGGGTCGGCCAGCGCCCGCAGCACCCGGACGAACAGGGGGACCTCGACGCCGGAGGCGACCGCCGCTTCCCGCACCGCCGACAGCCCCCGCTCCTCCTCGCGGCTGCGGGGATCCCGGGAGTCCCGGGACACGGACGCGTCCCACAGGGACAGCAGCCTGCGCCCCAGCACGCGCGGGTCGCGCCGCTCGGCGCGCAGCGCGGCGATCTCCTCCCGCAGCCGGGACGCCTCCTCGGCGGCCTCCTCCCGCCAGGACTCCCCGCGGCGCACCTCGGCCTGCGCGGCGTCACGCTCCTGGCGCAGGTGCCGCAGCTTTCCCTCCGCCCGTCTTCGGCGTTCAAGGGCCTCAGCCAGCCGCCGCTCCAAGGACTGCACCTTCTTCCCGGCGCCGGGCGGGGTCTCCTCGGCCACGGGGTGCGGCGCCTCCGCGGCCGGGGAGGCGCCGCGCACGGCGGCGGCGCAGGCGCGCACCCGCGGGTCGGGGTGCGACAGCAGGACAGCGAACGCCTCCCGCGGGTCCCGCGCCGGCTGTTCGCAGGCCAGGGCGTGCTCCCGTGGGAAGTGCGATCGCACCAGCGCCCCCAGGGACGGGAACTCGGTGAGCAGGTCGAGCAGCCAGTCGGCCCGGGCGGCGGCCAGCTTGTCCGGTGAGGACTCGGGGCCGCCGAACCCGGGCCTGTCCATGACGGCGCGGGCCGCCAGCTCCAGAGTGCCGGGCGCGCTCATCGGTCCCCTCCCTCGCGGGAGAGCCGGAACGCCCGGGTGAGCACCGGTTCGGGGTGCAGGTGCACGTGCCGCCTTCCGTCCTGGGCGGGCTGGAGCTCGGGGACCAGGGCGCCCAGTGCGCGCAGGACCTCCACCAGGCCGAACCGGGTGGTCGGCGAGGCCCCCAGCCGGGCCTTCAACCCGGGATCCTCCTCGGCCCCCATGTCGATCAGCTGCGCGAGCTGGTCGGTCCTCTCCGGAGTCTCGTAGGCGCTGATCAGCTGCCACGTCCGCTCCAGCACCGGGGACTGCAGCACCCCGGTGGTACGCACGAACTCGGCGGCGTTGCCGGGGGCGGTCAGCCACCGCTCCAGTTCGTCCAGTACCTGTTCGGGGTTGCGCCCCTTCTCGGCGACCTCCTCGATCACCCGGTTGACCAGGGCGGGCCACCCGCCGGTGACCTGGAGCAGGCGGGTCTGCACCGCCTCGTCGATCAGCCCCGAGAAGTGGTCGAGCAGCCGCCACTGGCGCAGCCCCGAGGTGCCGAAGCGGCGCAGTTCCACAACCTCGCACCGTTCCAGCACCGGGTGGTCCAGATCGGGGAACGGGTGGTCCATGGCCCCGGAGATCACCTCGGCGAGCTCGGGCCTGGCCAGGGCGATGACACTGGCCGGGGACGGGCTCTCCTGGAGCAGGGAGTCCGCCTCGGCCAGCTCGCGCAGGGCCGACTTCGCCGTCTGCGGCAGGTGCACGAGCACGAGGTGCCGCCCGGACTCGGTGAACCGGGAGAAGGCCCCCTGGATCGGCTGCCGGTTGCCGCCCACCTCCCAGACGGTCGCCCCCCACTCGTCCTTGACCTGGTGGAGCGCCGCCGGGACCTGGTCGACAAGGGTCCCCTGCGAGCCGACCACCAGCCGCACCCGCCGGTCGCTCCGGCTGAGCAGGGAGACCTGCCCCGCGGTGAGCGGGGACAGCACCGACCGTCCCTCCCGCGGGCGGCGATAGGAGGCGGCGTCGAAGACACCGGGCTTGTCGTAGGTCTCCTGCGCCTGGAGCAGCTCCTGCTCCACCCGTTGCGACCCACCCAGCAGGGTGAGGATGTGCGGGGTGCGCAGCCGGTACCCGTCGACGTCGTGCTCCCGCTCCTGCCGGGTCAGCACCCCCAGGTCCACGCACTCCTCCACCAGGGAGGTGAACTCGTCCCAGGGGCACTCCTCGAACTCGTCGGGCCACCACACCTGGCACTCCTGGAGGAGGAACTTCTCCGAGAGCACCGTCTCGCGGTCGTTGATGGTGTGCAGGGCGACCACGTAAGCGATGACCTTGTAGCGGTGGTCCAGGTTCAGGGTCCAGTCGAACCGGTTGCGGAACGCCGTCACCATGTTCTGGCCGGTCTGCACCGCGTCCACGTCCTCGGCGGTGATGGTGTAGGGCAGCTCGGTGCGCGGTGCGGAGCGCAGTCGCCGCAGCAGCTCCTGCCCGAAGTACTGCACCAGCGCCGGGGCGTTGTTGGCCAGCGCGATGATGCTGACCGCGAGCTCGTCGGGCAGGTGCAGGCCCAGCGTGCGAAGCGGGCGCACCAGCAGGTCGAAGGCGTCGGGCGAGGCCAGCGGGCCGATGCTCACCGGCTCGCCCAGGTTCGCGAAGGGCTGGTTGGGCAGCGACCGGAAGCGCGAGGTGTTGTGCAGACCGGCGAACACCACCTTGAACCGGTTGTCGGTGGCATTCATCAGCTCCCGGAAGGCGACCATGTTCTCGAAGCCGTGCTCGTCGGCGTCGATGGTCAGGAAGGAGTCGGCCTCGTCCAGGAAGAGCATCAGCCGACGGTCGGGGTTGCGCCGGGACCACTCGCGCACCGCGGCGCACACCGATTCCCGGGTCGCCGGGTTCAGCGTCCCCCGCTGCCGGATCCCCTCCTCCTCCAGGGCGGTGCCGAGGATGCGCCACACCTCGCTGGCCTGCGACACCGACCGGATGTCACGCATGATCACCGTGGTCCCGCTGCTGTCCTTGCGCAGCAGCCGTTCCGCCTCCTTGAGCAGCACCGACTTGCCGAGCTGGCGGCCGCCGTAGACGAAGTGCGCGCCGGAGGGGGCGCGTACCGCCTCCAGGGCCTCCCTGCGCCCGTAGAACATCTCCTCGGGGATCATCTGCTCGGCCTGGAACGGGTGCGAGACGGTGAAGGGCGCGGTCAGGCGCACGGTGGTCGCCCAGTCCGGGGCGGCCAGCACCGCCAGGTAGGCGAGCACGGCGGTGTCGACCACGGAGATCACCGGGCCGCCGCGGGTCCGGGCCAGCTCCAGTAGTTCCAGTCGCTGCTTGGCGGTGAGCAGGCCGAAGTACAGCACCAGCACGGTGCGGTCGTCGGAGGCGTCCGACCGGGACCACTCGGTGAGCTCCAGGGGTGAGGGGCGTCCCCACATCAGCTGAACGCGCAGCCGCGCGCCGCCCGGGCTCATCCGGGAGCCGAAGTCGGGCAGCAGGGCCTCGCCGGACAGCGCCACGTTCCGCAGGTCCATCCCCACGAACTGGTTCCGGCCGCGACGGTCGACCCCCTCGCCGACGTCCTCCAGGTCGCCCGCGATTCCGAGCAGTTCCAGGATCCGGCTCAGGGCGGAGATCCGGTTGCCGCCGCTGCGCGGCCCCTGGGCGAGGGTGTTCCACTGCCGGATGCCCTGGTAGGCGCTGGAGCGCCCCGGCTTCTCCCCGGCGGGCCGGTCCACCAGCCCGCTCTCGACCAGTTCCCGGAAGTCGGGGTGCACGGACGAGAGGTCCTTCTTCTCGATCAGGGACCGCAGCTGGACGTGCAGCTCCGGGAGCCGGTGGTTGCGCTCGGCGCTCTCCATCACCTGCGGGTAGCGCGGGAAGAAGAGCGTGAAGTGGTCCGGCTCGGGGTTCTCCTCGGGGATGGCCTGGCCCCGCACCAGGTGGGCGATGATCTCGTCGGAGGTGGTGATGCGCCCGTGGTCCAGGTACTCGTACAGCCGCTGCTCGTGCAGGGCGACCGCGTCGTGCTCCCGGGCCAGCCTGCCGACCTCGGCCCGCCGCTCGTCCACGCGTCGCTTGCGCAGCTCGGCGGACTGCTCCTCCAGGGCGGCGATGCGGTCGTGCAGTACATCGAAGTCGCGCCGCTCGAATGAGGCGGCCGTCTGCTCGGCCCGCTCGTACAGGCTGTTTGCCTCGTCCTCGGAGAGCGAGCCGTACAGCCGGTGCAGGCTCACAGACCGCTGGAAGGAGCGCACGTCCTCCACCAGCCGCGTGCGCTCCTGTGCGGTCCGCGTCTCGATCTCGGTGTCCATGCGGTCAGCCAGGGCCGGGTCGCCGGGGCGGACCGTCTTGGCCACCAGGGCGGCGCCGACCAGGTCGCCCCGCTCCACCCGGGACGCGAAGGCCGCGGGCCAGTCCTCGCCCCCGGTGAGCACCCTGCGGATGTCGTCCACCGCGGGCTGCGGAGAGCATTCGCTCTCGGAGGTGATGCGGCATTCCGGGATGCGCAGCAGGTCGCGGACCAGGAGCAGCCCGTCTGCGGGGGCGGCGGAGGGCGAGGCGGAGCCCGTCAGCAGGTCGCCGACCTCCGACAGCAGCTCGCGCGCGGCGGACAGTGCGGGGGCGGCCGCCTCGTGCTCGGACGGCTCCAGCTCGGCCAGGGCGGTCGGCAGGTGCTTCTCGGCGACCGAGCTGAGCCGGTTGAGCCCGGTCAGCTCCCACGAGCCGTCCGTCTCGGCCAGCTCCAGCTCGGCGAGGCGCCGGACGGTGTCAATCCAGGTGTGCGCGTTGCCGCGCAGCTCACCGATGTAGCGCAGCAGGGAGTGGCGCGCCTTGGCCTCGATGTGCTTGCGGGAAGAACGCGTGTGCTTGCGGCTGCGGCCGTGGATCTCGTCGATCAGCTGGGCGGCGTCGATCGCCTGGTCGAAGGCGTGCAGCTCCTCGACGCGGGAGGCGTCGTCCGAGGCGGGGATGTCGATGAGCAGGCGCAGGTCCCCGTCGGGCGACACCATCCGCTGCCACACCCGGCTTGCGCTCTGGTAGTTGAGCTTGCGGCGGGCGGAGTGCTCGCTGTCGTCGCGGGCCCGGGCCACCGCGGCCTCACGGCGTCGGCGCAGGACCCCGATGTCGTGCAGGTGGGCGCTGCTCTCGGCCGCGTTGAGGCGCACACCCCGCTGGGCGGCGTCGCCGAACGCCTCGTGCACGGCGGTGAGCGCGGGGCGCCCGTTGAGGGCGAGCGAGCAGCGCTCCATGAGGTGGTAGGCGTCCAGGGAGGGGCTGACCAGTCCGGCGCGCAGGGCGGCGGCCCACAGCAGGATCCGCTCCCCCCGGGCATCGGGCAGGTGGCCGATCAGCCGGGAGGCCCGCTCCACGAACTTCAGGGACTGCTCGCCGTCGGGCACGGTCACCTCGCCCGCCAGGGCCGCCAGGAACCGTCCCTCGGCCACCTCCGGCAGCCCCGCGGCCGCGTACAGCCAGCCGCTCAGGGCCACCCGCCCCTGGCCGACGGCTGTGCGGTCCAGTTCGACGAGGTCGGGGGACAGGGGCGGACGGTGGGCGGCGGGTGCGGTGCGCTCGGGTTCCCCGGCGGGGGCGATGGAAGCTTCCGCCGCCGGCTCGGGGGCGCCCGCCGCCGCGGCCCGGTCCTTTCCGGTCGGCTCGGGGACCTCCGGCCGGGCGCGGGGGACGGCCTGCGGCTCCGCGCGCCCGTCGGGCTGTTCCCGCGGCTCCTGAGGGAGGGGCTGGTCCGGCGGGGAGGGCTGCTCAGCGCCGTCGACCCCGGTGGCCTCCGGTGCGAGGTCGACGGGGCCCTCCTGCTCCGCGGTGTCGCGGGCGATGCGCTCGTCCAGCAGGTCCAGCTCCGAGGGGGCCGCCGCAGGGGGAGGGGGGTCGGGTGTGCCGGGGGTAGCCACGACCGGCTCGCCCTGGAAGATCGCCACGGCGGTCCCGTGCCACGGCTCGGGCAGACTGGCGATCGTCCGGGTGAAGAGTTCCGCGTTGGCGGGGTGGAAGCGGTCCCGGGCCAGGGCGTCGGCCAACGCGGCCAGCTCGGCCAGGTGTTCGGTCTGCTCACCCTCGCGTGCCGCGGTGCGGACGGGCTCCACGATTTCCTCGAGGTGCCCGGGAAGCGCGGTGCGGGTGAAACGGGCGCACAGGGCCTCCCGCTCGGCCCGTTCGGCCGTGAACCGCTCCAGCGCCGAGGCGATCCCGCCGAGGTCCTCCACGGGCGCGGAGTCGGCGGGGCCCAGGGCGGTCACGGCGCGCACGACCTCGTCGAACTCCAGCGCCGTGCGGTGCAGCGGCTCCAGGTGCCGGTCCTGAGGGCGGCGGCCCGCGCGCAGGGCGGCCAGCACCTCCTCGGCCGCGGCGGACGCCTCGGCGAAGATCGCGGTCAGGTGTTCCAGCCGGGCCGACAGGTCGTCCGGGGCGGGCTCGTCGGGGTTCGGTGCGTCGTGCGGGCTGGTGTTCGGGGAATGGGGCATACCGGCTCCGGGGGGAGGAGGACGTGGCCCGTCCGACCCGCCCCGGGCCTACCGCGTCGCCCGGGACCGGGGAGGGCGAGGGAGCACCATCCTTGCACGGACTCGCGACGTTGGGGGCTTCCGCGGAACCGAGTTCCCGTGCCTGTACAGATCCCCTCTCCCGCAGTCGCACTCTCCCCATAAGTCCTGCGGGAAACACCATTTCCGCTGTTCGCTTCGGGTGCCGGTGGTTTTCCTCCCGTGCTCTCACAGGGGTTTCCCCCACCCCTCGCGACCCCTTCCCCCGGGCCGGGAATGGCTCGGGCGGAGCCCGGTGGGATCCGGTTCCGGGCGGTCCCTTTCTCGTGTGTTCACTGTGCGGCAATACCGTTTGTGTGAATCTGGTGATATGTTGACTCGCTGTGCGCTGAAAAGTGCGTGTTGTGGAAAAACATCCCCTTCTCGTATCCACTGCGCACCCCGATCCCACCCCCCGGTCCCCAGCCCGGCCGAAGCCGGTGCGACCAGGGGACATGCCGCCGCCGGACGTGAGCCATGACAACCACCACCCCCCGGGGCGCGGTCTCCCAGCCGCGCCCCGCCTTCCGCTGGGCGTACCTCCCGGCGGTGCCGCTGCTCCTGTGGGGCGGCGCGCTCCTGGCCTTCCCCGCCGCCCGCCAGCCCTGGCCGCTGGGCACCGCGATCACCGGCCTCGTCCTGCTCACGGTCCTGGCGCTGGTCGTGGAACGGCGCGAGCGCACCGTGCGGGCCCTGCGCGCCGAACTCGACGAGCTGCGCACCAGCACCGAGCTCCTGGCCCGCGACCACCTGCCGCGCCTGGTCGAGCGGCTGCGCGAGGGCGACTCCGCGGAGACCGCCCTGCACCGCATCCCGCTGCCGCCCGACGCCGCCCGCGCGGCCGTCGTGCGCTCGATCGCCGCCGAGATCGCCGTCTCCGAGCGCCGCCGCTCCGCCGCCATGGCCGCCTGCGCCACCGCCGCAGGACGCATGCAGGCCCTCACCACCGCCATGCTCGCCGACCTGCGCCGCATGCAGGAGCGCTACGGGGACGGCGACACCGACTCCGGCATCCTCGGCGACCTCATGCACCTGGACCACAGCACCGCCCAGGCCGGCCGTATCGCCGACAGCATCGCCGTCCTCACCGGGGCCCGCTCCGGGCGCCGGTGGAGCCGCGCCATCGGGATCGAGAGCATCCTGCGCGGCGCCATGGCCCGCATCGGCGCCTACCGCCGGGTGCGCCTGCACAACGTCCCGCGCCAGGCCATCGCCGGATTCGCCGCCGAGGGCGTCATCCACGCCGTGGCCGAGCTCCTCGACAACGCCGCCAAGTTCTCCCCGCCCACCTCCGAGGTCCACGTCCACGTGGAGGAGGTCCAGGCCGGCATCGCCGTCATGGTCGAGGACAGCGGCCTGGTCATGGGGGAGGAGGCGCTGCGCCGCGCCCGCGAGTCCGTCGCCGGCGACGCGGACATCACCACCATCTCCGGGAGCCGCCTCGGCCTGTCCGTCGTCGGCCGCATCGCCCGCCGCTACGACCTGACGGTGTCCTTCCGGTCCTCCTCCCGCGGCGGGACCGCCGTGGTCCTGCTGCTCCCGAACAAGCTCGTCAAGCCCCTGCCCGCGGCGCCCGCTCCCGCCGCGCGGCCGGAGCCGGCCGCCGTGGCCGCCTCCCCGGCGGCCGCCCCCGAGGCGGCCGCGCCCGCGTCGGCCCCGCCGCGGGACACCGCCGCCGAGACCGGCGGGCTGCCCCAGCGCCGCCGCGGCAAGACCCTCGCGGCCGTGCAGCAGCAGACCGCCGACTCCCGACCCGCAAAGGACGCCGGCCCGGCCACGTCGCCACGTGGCTTCGGGGCGTTCCGCGCGGCGGTGAGCGGCCAGGACCAGAACGGAACACCGAAGGACGCATGATGGACCTCGAACATTCGACCTGGCTCCTCGAAGGCCTCCTGGAGCGCACCCCCGGAGCCCGGCACGCCCTCGTGCTCTCCCGCGACGGCCTCAAGCTGTGCCACACCCCGGGCCTGGGCAAGGACAGCGCCGACCACCTCGCCGCGATCGCCGCCGGGGTGCAGAGCCTGGCCCACAGCGCCTCCGTCGAGTTCGGCGACGGCGCCGGGGGCGTCCGCCAGGCCATGGCCGAGTTCTACGGCGGCCTGCTCTTCATCGTCGAGGCCGGCGCCGGGGCCCACCTGGCGGTGATCACCTCGCCCGAGGCCGACCCGGGCCTGGTCGGCCACAACATGAACGAACTGGTCGAACAGCTGGGCGAGCACCTGTCCACGCCGCCCCGGGCCGCCACCGGAACCGCATGAGCCGCTCGCACCGCGACGAGAGCCCCGACCGCCTCTACGTCATCACCTCCGGGCGCAGCGACGGGGCCGACGAAGCACTGGACGCGGTGACGCTCGTCGTCGCCGAGAGCGAGCCCACCCCCGACATGCAGTCCGAACACGCGGCCATCCTGCGGATGTGCCGCGGGCCCATGGCGGTGGTGGAGGTCTCCGCCCACCTGGGCCTGCCCCTGGCGGTCACCCGCATCCTGCTCACCGACCTTTTGGACGGCGGCCGGATCACCGCGCGCCACCCCCGGCCCGCCCCCTCTCCCGCCCACCCCCTCGCCTCCCCGGACGTGTTGGAGAAGGTCCTCGTTGCACTCCACAACCTCTGAAACCCCCACCGCCGACCCGCCCCGGTCCCTGCCCCCGACCGTGGACCAGGCCCTGAAGATCGCCGTCGTCGGCGGCTTCGGCGTCGGCAAGACCACCCTGGTGCGCTCGGTCAGCGAGATCCGCCCCCTCAACACCGAGGAGACGATGACCCGGGCCGGGACCGGCATCGACGACCTGAACGGCGTGGAGGACAAGCGCACCACCACCGTCGCCTTCGACTTCGGCCGCATCACCCTGGACGCCACCTCGGTGCTGTACCTGTTCGGGGCCCCCGGCCAGCAGCGCTTCTGGTTCCTGTGGGACCGCCTGTTCAGCGGCGCCCTGGGAGCGGTCGTCCTGGTCGACACCCGCCGCCTGGACGACTCCTTCTTCGCCATCGACCGGCTGGAGGCCCAGGGCACCCCGTTCGTCGTCGCCCACAACGACTTCGGCGAGGGCACCCACAGCCTGGAGGAGATCCGCGCCGCCCTGGACCTGGACCCGCAGGTGCCCCTGCTGCGCTGCGACGCCCGCGACCGCGGCTCGGCCAAGCACGTCCTCATCGCCCTGGTCGAGCACATCCGCACCCTCATCGCCCAGGCCCCCCGGTGAGCACCGCCCGCCGCCCCCGGCCTGCGCGACCCCCCGTCCCGCCGGGTCCCTGACCCGGCCACCGGGCCGCTCCGGCCGGGGCGGCCCGCCCCATGCCGCCATCCACAACCGACACACGAGGTGCCCGGTGGACACGACGACCCCGGTCCGGCTCTACGACCCCGAATTCAACACCGACCCCCGCGGCTTCTACCGGAAGATGCGCGCCGAACACGGCCCCGTGGTGCCCGTCCTCATGGACGGCGACGTCCCGGCCTGGCTGGTCATCGGCTACCGCGAACTGCACGGGGTGCTCGGCGACTCCGACACCTTCGCCCGCCACCCCAGCCGCTGGAACGCCTGGGACCGGGTGCCCGAGAACTGGCCGCTGCTGCCGATGCTCGCCCCGCTGCCCAACGTGCTGTGCGCGGAGGGCGAGGAGCACCGGCGGCGCACCCGCGCCATCAACGACGCCATCAACGGCGCCGACCCGCACGAGCTGCGCATCCTCGTCTCGCGGATCGCCGACCGGCTGATCGACGCGTTCTGCGGCTCGGGTGAGGCCGACCTGCGCGCCGGCTACGCCGAACGCGTCCCCGCCCTGGTGCTGTGCCGCATGTACGGCCTGGACGACGCCACCGGCGACGCCATCACCTCCGACATGAACGTGCTGTTCAACGCCGGCCCCGACGCCATCGCCGCCCACCAGCGCATGGTCGGGGCCTTCGCGGAGCTGATCGCCTCCCGCCGGGCCGTGCCAGGCCCCGACATCGTGTCCCGGATGATCGCCCACGCCGCGGACTACACCGACGACGACCTCAACGCCGACCTGCTCGCGGTCCTGGCCGGCGGCCACCAGACCACCGGCGAGTGGATCGGCAACGCGCTGCGGCTGATGCTCACCGACGACCGGTTCGGGACCTCCCTCTTCGGCGCCCGCAGCAGCGCCCGCGAGGCCCTCGTCGAGGTGCTGTGGGAGGACTCGCCCTCCCAGATGAACGCCGGCCGGTTCGCCGCCCACGACGTCGAGCTGGGCGGCCGCATCATCCGCAAGGGCGACCTGCTGCTGCTCGGCTACGCCGCCGCCAACCAGGACCCCGCCCTGCGGACCGGCGCCGCCGGCCCCGGCCACGGGGCCAACCACGCCCACCTGTCGTTCTCCCACGGAGAGCACAGCTGCCCGCACGCCGCCCAGGGCCTCGCCGAGACGATGGCGGTCACCGCGATCGAGGTCCTCCTCGACCGGCTGCCCGACATCGAGCTCTCCGTCCCCGCAGACGAGGTCCGCTGGCGGCCGTCCCCCTGGATCCGGGGCGTCACCGCGCTCCCGGTCTCCTTCACTCCCGCAACCCCGCAAGGAGTCCATTGATGTCCTGCCCCTTCCACGCGGCCGACGGCGTCCCCCTCATCCACGCCGTCCCCGAGGACGTCCAGGCCGACCGCGAGCGCCTGTACCAGGAGGGCCCGCTGACCCGGGTGGAGCTGCCCGGCGGCGTGCGCGCCTGGGCCACCACCCACCACGAGGTCAGCAAGGCGACGCTGAACGACCCCCGGTTCGTCAAGAGCGTCGACCACTGGGCCGACTACCAGGAGGGCCGCGTCCCCGAGGGCTGGCCGCTGCTGGGCACCATCCCCACCGACAACACCAACATGCTGGCCCTGGACGGCGCCCCCCACCGGCGCCTGCGCCAGCTCACCGCCAGCCCGTTCTCGGCGCGCCGGGTCGAGCGGCTGCGCCCGCGCATCGAGCGGATCACCGCCCGGGCGCTGGACGCGCTGGAGCCCCGGGCGTCCCAGACCCTGGACCTGAAGTCGGAGTTCACGTTCCGGGTGCCGATGGCCGTCATCGGCGAGCTGTACGGGGTGTCCGAGGCCGAGTACGAGAACCTCGGCGAGATGTACGCCAAGCTGTTCTCCGGCACCACGGAGGAGGGCGAGCACCTCCGGATCTACCACACGCTGTTCCAGTACTTCGGGGAGCTGGTCGCCCGCAAGCGGGCCACCCTGGACGAGCACGACGACTTCACCGCCGACCTCATCCGCGCGAGCGAGGACGGCGAGGGCCTCACCGACATGGAGATCACCCTCACCCTGCTGACGGTGGTCGCCGCCGGGCACGAGACCACGGTCAACCTGCTCACCAACGTGGTGCGGGCGCTGCTCAGGTACCCGGAGCAGCTGGAGCGGCTGCGCAAGGGCGAGGTCACCTGGGACGCGGTCGTGGAGGAGACCCTGCGCTACGACCCGCCCAACAACCTCATGATGTTCCGGTTCGCCACCGAGGACATCGAGATCGAGGGACAGACCATCAAGAAGGGCGAGGCGCTGCTCACCCACTACGGGGCGGCCTCGCGCGACCGCGCCGAGTTCGGCGACGACCCGGAGGTGTTCGACCCCGACCGCAGTAAGGGGCGGCACATCTCCTTCGGGTACGGCCCGCACATCTGCCCGGGTGCGCCGCTGTCGCGGCTGGAGGCGGGGATCATCCTGCCGATGCTGTTCGAGCGCTTCCCCGACCTGAGGCTCGCGGTCCCGGACGAGGAGCTGGTGGTGGCCTCGGCCCTGTCGGTCAACAGCCTCAAGGAGTTCCCGGTCGTGCTGCGTCCGTAGCCCGCGCCCTCCCCGGGGACCGACGGCGTGACGGCCCCCGGGGAGAACCTTGCCGGGACGAAACCCCCTTTTTGCTGACTACGACCGTACGATCCCCGCAGGCCACCGGCGGGGAGGGGCGGGGACATGGTCGTGACGAGGAGCTGTGCGCTGGCCCTGGCCGTCCTCCTCGCCGGCTGCGGCGGTCCGGGGACGGCCTCCCCGGCCGGCGGGGAGGCGCCGCAGGCCACCGGTGCCCCGTCCGCCCCGGGCCCGGCCCCCATTCCGAGCCCGGCTCCGGGACCGGCGCCGGCCGCACCGTCCCCCGCGGACCCGTCCCCGTCGGGCGGCCCGGCCCAGGCCACCGCGGAACCCTCCGGGTCCGGCGCATCCGGCGCATCCGACGGGCCCGGCGACCGGCCCGAGGGCGAACCGCCGAAGGAGGCCGTCACCGGCTACCTGGAGGCACTGGCCGCCACCGACGACCCCGACCGCATGCGCGAGGGGCTCAACCTGGCGGCGGACGACTCCGCCGCCCACGACCTGCTCCTGCACGCCGCCTCCGTCGCCCGCGCCCGCGCCGACGGCGGCCGGGCGCCCGAGGCCGCCGGGCTCACCCCCACCGCCGACGGCGCCCGGCTGTGCCCGGTCGAGGGCAACGACCCCGACTGCGGCGAGTACACCGACTTCACCGGCCGGGACGGGCTGGTGACGGGGCTGCACATCAACGGCTCCGACCCGGGCCCCTCCCTCATCGTCGGCGACGGCGCCACCGCCGACTCCCAGGGCGTCGGCGCGACCCTGGTCACCGCCTACCGGTCCGTCGTCGACCACACCCTGGTGGTGACGGTGGAGTTCGCCGCCGTCGACGCCGTGTCCCTGGATTTGGACGGCGCCGTCTACCGCGCCGCCGACGGCACCGGGCAGCGCGCCGAGGACGCCGCGGGCCGCCGCGAACTCACCGCGGGGACCGCCACCCACGCCGTCTTCCACTTCCCCGACGCCCTGCCGGGCGGCGAGCTCTCCGTCGGCGGCTGCCTCGCCGAGTGCTCCGCCCTCGTCGACCTCTCCCTCCCCGTCGGCTGACCGCCCCCGGCGGCCGCGCCCCGGCCCGGCGCCCTCACCTGGCGCGCTGCACGCGGCCCTCGTCCCACACCGGCTCGTCCGACTCGTACACGTTCCCGTCCGCGCCGAACACCAGGAAACGGTCGAACCCCCGGGCGAACCACCGGTCGTGCGTCACCGCCAGGATCGTCCCCTCGTAGGCGTCCAGCGCCGCCTCCAACGCCTCCGCCGACACCACGTCCAGGTTGTCGGTCGGCTCGTCCAGCAGCAGCATCGTCGCCCCCGACAGCTCCAGCAGCAGGATCTGGAACCGCGCCTGCTGTCCGCCCGACAGCGTGTCGAAGGTCTGCTCCGCCGCCCGCGCCAGCTCGTAGCGGTCCAGCGCCCGGCCCGCCTCGTCGCGCGGCACCCCCTTCCGGGAGCCCTCGCCCCGGTGCAGGATGTCCAGCAGCGTCCGGCCGGCGAACTCCGGGTGCTCGTGCGTCTGCGCGAACCACCCCGGCAGCACCCGCGCCCCCAGCCGGGCCCGGCCCTCATGCGGCACCGGCGCCACCCTGGCCCGCTCCTCCTCCGACAGCGGCGTCCCCTCGGGGTCCGAGCCTCCCCCGGCCAGCAGCCGCAGGAAGTGCGACTTGCCCGAACCGTTGGACCCCAGGACCGCGACCCGCTCCCCGTAGTGGACCTCCAGGTCGAACGGGCGCATCAGCCCGGTCAGCTCCAGGCCGCCGCACACCAGGGCGCGCTTGCCGGTGCGCCCGCCGCGCAGCCGCATCCGCAGGCTCTGGTCCCGGGGCAGCTTCTCCGGCGGCCCCGCCTCCTCGAACCGGCGCAGCCGGGTCTGCGCCGACTGGTACCGCGACGCCATGTCGGAGTTGTACGCCGCCTTCTGCTTGTACATCGACACCAGGGCCTTGAGCTTGGCGTGCTCCTCGTCCCACCGCCTGCGCAGCTCGTCCAGGCGCGCGAACCGCTCCCGCCGCGCCTCGTGGTAGGTGCCGAACGCGCCGGCGTGCGTCCACGCCGTGTTCCCGGCCGCCCCCAGCTCCAGGGTGACGATCCGGTCCGGCACCCGGCTCAGCAGCTCGCGGTCGTGGGACACCAGCAGCACCGTCTTGGGGGTGGCGAGCAGCGCCTCCTCCAGCCAGCGCTTGCCCGGCACGTCCAGGTAGTTGTCGGGCTCGTCCAGCAGCAGCAGGGGGGCCGGGCCCCGCAGCAGGGCCTCCAGCACCAGCCGCTTCTGCTCGCCGCCCGACAGGGTGCGCACCTCGCGCCACCGGCACCGCTCGTAGGGCACGCCCAGCGCCGCCGTGCAGCACTGGTCCCACACCACCTCGGCCTCGTAGCCGCCGGCGTCCCCGTACCGGGCGATCGCCCCGGCGTAGCGCATCTGGGTCTTCTCGCCGTCGTCGACCATCATCGCGGCCTCGGCCGCCTCCAGGTCGGCGTGCGCTTCGCGCACCGCGGGCGGCGACACCGACACCAGCAGCTCGTGCACCGTGGTCTCGTCGCGCACGTGCCCGACGAACTGGTCCATCACCGCCAGGGCGCCGTCCAGGGTGACCGCCCCCGACTGCGGGCGCTCCGCTCCGCGGACGATCCGCAGCAGGGTGCTCTTGCCCGCGCCGTTCGCCCCGATCAGGGCCGTGACCGAGCCCTCGCCGACCCGGAAGGACACCTCGTCCAGCAGCACCCGCCCGTCCGGCAGGGTGTGGGACACCCGGTTGACATCGATGTGGCCCACGGCCGTACTCCACCGGGGTCGGCGACAGGTCCAGGCGCCCGGCCCGGCCCGCGCGCCTCCCGGCAGGCTGCCACGCCCCCGAACCGCCCGGCAACGGGTTTTCGCCCCGCGGCCGCCCGCCTCCGTGCCGTGATCCGCCCCGGCCCCGCCCGCCCGCACCGTCCGTTCGGGTACGGCCGGTCACCGTGCCGTTCGCCCCCGGGCCGCGGTCCGCTCCCGCCCCGCCCGCGTGCGCGCCGCTTCCGGTACCGCCGTCCACAGGCGTCGCCGTTCCGGGACGGACCGTCGTCGCGCGCTGCGATAATGGCCAGTGCCCGATGGCCGGACGGGGGAGACGGGCGGCCGCGGGGGAGGGCCGCCGCCGCGCGGCCGCGACGTACCGGCAGCACACAGGGGAACGGGGAACCACGGGTGGCCGAGCGCAGCGCTCTCGACCTGGACGCGCTCACGATCAGCGACCGCTTCCAGCTGTTCAACTTCACCCGCCGCGACGACCACGTCACCTACCTGTGGATCCTGCGCGCCCTGGACCGGCTGCGCGAGGTCCACCGGGTGCAGGCCGGCGCCGAGGACCTGGCCGCCACCCTGCGCGAGCTGGCCGCCGCCCACGACGGGGTGCCCGCCCTGGACACCGCCGACCTGCGCTACCGCCTCGACGAGCTGTACGCCGACCGGGTCGTCCACCGCTTCGACGACGCCTCCCGGGCCGGGAACCTCGCCCGCTACCGCAACCGCCAGTCCGTCTACCAGTTCAGCGAGCTCGGCTACCGCGCCTACCGGGCGGTCGAGGGCGTTCTGGGCGCCCGCAGCGAGGACGTCAACCTGTCCCGCCTGGTCTTCTCCGACGTCCTGGAGGACCTGCGCGCCCTGGCCGACGCCAACCGCACCGGCCGCGCCGAGCACGTCTACCGCCGGCTGTCGCGCCTGGACACCGTGATGGAGGACATGGGCCGCCGCTCCGCCCAGTTCCACGTCACCCTGGGCGAGATCCTGCGCTCCACCGACGCCTCCCCGGACACCTTCCTCAGGTACAAGAACGCCCTGCTGGTCCACATGACCGAGTTCATGGCCGAGCTCGACCGCCACCAGCCCCGCCTGGAGCGCGCGGTGCGCGAGGTGGAGGACACCGGCCTGACCACGCTGCTGGCCCGCGCCGCCGACACCGACGAGCGGCTCTTCATGGACCGCGACGAGCGCCTCGACGACTGGCGCCGGCGCTGGTCGGCGCTGCGCGGCTGGTTCACCACCGAGGGCGGCGCGCCCACCCGCGCCGCCGAACTGCACGCCGCCACCCGCTCTGCGACCTCCGGGGTCATCGCGCTGCTGCGCCAGCTCACCGAGGCCCGGCGCGGCGGGGTCAACCGGGCCACCCAGCTGCGCCACCTGGCGCAGTGGGTCTTCGACACCCCCGACGAGGGGGCCGCGCACGCCCTCATGGGCGCCGCGTTCAACGTCCGCTCCGCCCGCCACCTGGGCGTCGCCCACGAGGACGACGAGCAGATCTCCCCGAACGCCACCTGGTGGGACGCCCCCGGAGTGGAGGTGTCGGTGACGCTGTTCCGCAGCGGCAAGGCGCCCACCGCCGGGGTGCCCAAGCCGGTGCGCCGCAACCCGAACGCCCGCGCCGAGCTGCGCCGCCGCCAGGCGGCCGACCGCTCCGCCGACCGCCAGGCCGCCGCCCGCCTGGCCGAGGAGGGGGCCCACGACCGGGTCCTGGACGAGGTCGACACCCGCGTACTGCTGCGCCTGATCACCCGGGCCCTGGAGTCGCGCGCCGTCGTCGCCGGGCGGCTGTCCTCGGCCACCGGCACCGACGAGGGCACCCTGGTCCGGCTGGTCCCCAGCGACACCGGCAGCACCGTCCGCACCACCCGTGGCCTGCTCCACCTGCCCGGCATGCGCCTGGAGCTGGCCCCCCGCGCCCGTGGAGCCGCCCGATGAGCCGCCCGCCCCGCCCCGTCGCACCCGGCCCGGCCGCCTGCCCGGGGGAGGGGCGATGAGCCGCCGGCGCCGCCCCGCGCAGCGGATCGACCCCGCCGACCTGGGGGCCTACCAGCAGGCGATGCGCCGTGTCCTGACCTGCGACATCATCACCCGCGACCGGCCCCGCCCCGGCGTGCTCGCCAACGTCCTGCGCTGGGCCGACGAGCTGTCCGAGGACCTGCGCGAGCTGTTCGGCCACACCCTCATCGCCACCACCGAACACGTCCGCCTGGTCCGCGCCCCCGACACCCTGGACCCCACCCAGCGCCAGGTCTTCGCGCGCGCCGGCCGCCCCTTCGACCGGCGCCGCCTGGCCTACCTCTGCCTGCTGCTCGCCTCCTTCCAGCGCTCCCAGGTCGAGGTGAGCCTCGCCGACCTCATCCGCCACTTCACCCCCTCCGCCAACGCCGTCGACGGCCTGGGCTACGACCCCACCGACGGCACCCACAAGGCCGCCCTCGTCGACGTCTGCTCCTGGCTGGTCGACCACGGAGCCCTGCACGTCTCCGACGGCTCCCTGGAGGCGTGGGCCGGCGGCCACGGCCAGGCCGACGCCCTCTTCGACATCGACCACGAGGTGTGCGAGGTGCTGTTCCGCCCCGTGCGCCCCGTCCAGCACGTCACCGGCGTCACCGGCCTGCTCGTCCACCACCCCGACGAGCCCACCCGCGAGCAGACCGCCCGCCGTGCCCGCCGGCTCCTCGTCGAACACCCCGTCGTCCACTACGCCGACGTCACCCCCGACGTCGCCGACGCCCTGCGCACCCCCGGCGTCGCCGAGGAGGTCGCCCGCCTCACCGGCCTGACCGTCGAGCGCCGTGCCGAGGGCGTCCTGCTCGCCGACTCCGGGGGGCTGTTCACCGACCGCCCCTTCCCCGGGCGCGGCAGCGCCGTCAACCGCACCGCCGGACTCCTGCTGGCCAAGATCGCCGACCGCATGGAGACCGCCCGGGCCGCTCTCACCCACCTGCCGCTGCCCGCGGCCCCGGACGCCCACGCCGACCTCGTCGCCCGCATCGACTCCGCCCTGCCGCGCGAGGGCGTCGTCGGCGCCCTGGCCTGGACCCCTCCCGCCACCGCCGCCGCGGCCCCCGAGCCCGCGACCGCGCCGCTGATCGAGCAGGGCCGCCTGGAGGCGATGGTCGAGGACCTGTTCGCCGAGTTCGGCGCCGCCTCCTTCACCGCCGCCTGGCAGCGCGATCCCCGCGGTCTGCTCGACGCCGCCCTCGAGCTGCTCACCGACCTGTCCCTGCTGCGCCCCGTCCCCGGCGGCGTCCTCGTCCTGCCCGCCGCCCTGCGCTACCGCAACATCCAGGGCGCGCTGCCCCAGCGCCCCGACACCGGCATGCTGCCCCTGGGCCTCGAACCGGAAGGAACCTGATGTCCGCCGCCCGCTTCAAGCCCACCCGGGCCGGGGTGATCAACGTCTGGGACTACGTCGACGAGGAGTTCACCTTCGCCGACGGGCGCCTGGTCCTGCGCGGCCACAACGGTTCCGGCAAGACCAAGGCCCTGGAGGTGCTGTTCCCGTTCATCCTGGACGGCCACACCGACCCGCGCCGCCTGGACCCCTTCAGCGGCCAGAACCGCACCATGAAGTCCAACCTCCTCTACCGGGGGCAGGACGCCGAGTACGGGTTCGTGTGGATGGAGTTCGCCCGCCCGGGCGAGGGGCCCCGGCCCGAGACCGTCACCCTCGTCATCGGCCTGCGCGCCCAGCAGCACCGCGACGGCGTCGCCACCTCCTTCTTCGTCACCGACAAGCGCCTGGGCGTCGACTTCGGCCTGCTGGCCACCGACAACCGCCCCCTCACCGAGCGCCAGCTCAAGGCGGCCCTGGGCGAGGGCGCCCACCACACCTCCGCGGCCGACTACCGGGCCGCGGTCGACGCCCGCCTGTTCGGCCTGGGAGACCGCTACATCCAGCTCCTCGACCTGCTGCTGGCCCTGCGCCGCCCGCTGCTGGCCAAGGACCTGGACCCCGAGAAGGTCTCCGACACCCTCACCGCCGGGCTCAGCCCCGTGGACGAGGAGCTCATCGACCAGGCCGCCCGCGACTTCGCCAACCTGTCCGCGGTCCAGCGCCGGTTCGACGACGCCACCGCCGCCCACGCCGCCGTCGGGGCCTTCACCGCCTCCTACACCGCCTACCTCACCGCCCACGCCCGCCACCGGACCTCCGGCGTCGCCGCCTCCCTGGCCCGGGCCCAGGAGTACATCTCCGCCCTCGCCGGGCACACCGCCGCGCTGGCCGACGCCACCGCCGAGGGGGAGCGCCTGGCCGCGGAGGTCGCCCGGGCCGACGAGGAGGCCGCCGGGCTGGACGCGGTCCGCCGGGGCCTGTCCGAGAGCGAGGCGCTGCGCGACGCCCGGGCCCTGGAGGTCGAGCTGCGGCACAGCGACGACCGCGGCCGCGAACTCGCCGAGACCGAGCGCCGCCTGCACCGCCAGGGCGAGGAGATCGCCCGCCTGCGCGAGGAGGCCGAGGGGGTCGCCCGGCACCTGGAGCAGCGGCGGTCCGCCATCGCCGACCTGCTCGCCGAACTGGAGGAGTCCGCCGACCTGGCCGGGATCACCGGCGACGGCGAGGGCCCCGCCGACACCGACCCCGAGACCGCCCGGGCCCGGGCCGCCGCCCGCGCCGCCGACCTCGACGGGGTCCGCGCGCACCTGGCCGACCTGCACCGGGTCGAGGCCGAGCGCGCCCGCGCCGACGCCGACGCCGCCCGCGCCCTGACCGCCCTGACGGAGGCCGAGGAGGCCTGCGCCGGCGCCGAGGCCGGCCTGGAGGCCGCCCGCGCCGACGTCGCCGACGCGCTCGCGGCCTGGTCCGGCCGCTGGGCCCGGGGGCCGGGCGCGGTCTGCGACCGGGCGTCCCTGCCCGCGCTCGACGCCGCCCTGGACACCTGCGGCCAGCCCGGCGCGCCCACCCTCCCGGAGGTCTTCACCGACCTCACCGACCCCGCGCGCACCGACGCGATCCGCCACGAGCACCGCCTGGCCGCCGACCGCGAGCGGATCACCGCCGACCTGGCGGCGGCGCGCGCCGAACGCGCCGAGGTCGCCGCCGAGCGCGACGACGCCCCGCCCGCCGACCGGGCGCGGACCGCCCCGCGGGAGGGGCGGCCGGGCGCCCCGCTGTGGCGGCTGGTCCGGTTCGCCGACGGCCTGGACCCGGCCCGCGCCGCCGGGATCGAGGGCGCCCTGGACGCCGCCGGGCTGCTCACCGCCTGGGTCCACCCCGACCCGGACGCCGCCCGCGCCGCCCTGGACGGCCGCGCCGCCGACGCCCACCTGGTCCCGACCCCGCGGGAGGACGCACCCGCGGGCCCCACCCTGGCCGACGTCCTGGTCGCCGAGGAGCAGGACCACGTCCCCGCGGACGTGATCGACCGCCTCCTCGCCTCCGTCGCCCTGGCGGACGCCCCCGACGACCCCGTGGCCTCTGGAATCCCCATGGTCTCCGGCGGCACCACTGCACCTGGGATCTCCGCGGTCTCCACCCCCTCTGGCGGCACCGCGGCACCGGGAGCCTCCACCACTCCGGGCAGCTCCGATCTCCCCGCCGCCCACATCAGCACCGCGGGCCACTTCTCCCTCGGGGTGCTGGCGGGCGCCGGACCCAAGGCCGCCCCAGAGTTCATCGGCGCCACCAACCGCGCCGCCCGCCGACGCGAGCGCCTGGCCGACCTCGACGCCCGCATCCAGGCGTTCACCGCCGAACTCTCCGACCTGGAGGAGCGCCTGGCGGCCGCGGCCGACCGGGTCAAGGCGTTCGCGCTGGCCCGCACCGACCTGCCCGACACCGCGCCCGTCGCCCGCGCCCTCAAGACCGTCGAGCACCACGCCACCCTCGTCGCCGGGGCCCGCGCCGCCCTCGACCGGGCCCGCCTGCGCCTGGACTCCGCCACCGCCGACGTCGACGCCCACCGCACCCGGCTGCGCGCGGCCGCCGCCGAGCGCTCCCTGCCCACCGCTCCCGCCGACCTCGACGCCGTGGCCGCGGCCCTGGAGGCGTTCCGCGCCGCCCACCGCGCCCTGGTCCAGACCCGCGCCGACGTCGACCGCGCCGAGCACGACCTCGCCGAGCGCACCGCCACCATCGAACGCCTCACCCGGGCCCACACCGCCGACACCCGCTCCCACGAGGAGCGCGCCGCCGAGCACGCCGAGACCGTCACGCGGCTCCAGGTCCGCCAGGAGAGCGTCGACGCCCCCGCCCGCGAGGTCATCGACCGGCTGCGCCGCACCGAGGAGGACCTCGCCCGCACCCGCTCGGTCCTCGCCGACCTGCGCCGGCGCGCCACCTCCGCCCGCGAGGACGCCGTCCGTGCCGAGGCCGGGATCGAGAACGGCCGCTCCTCCCTCCTGCTCGCCCTGGAGGCCGTGTTCGAGCACTGCGCGGGACTGGCCCCGCTCACCCGCCCCGGCACCCGGACCCTGCTGGGCATCGACGGCGACCGCGCCTGGCCCGCCCCGGCCCTGTGGCCCGGCGCCGAGGAGGCCGCCGACCGGGTGACCGCCGCCGTCACCGGCGGCACCGACCCCGCCGAGGCCCTGCGCTCGGTCCTGCCACCGGGCGCGGCCGACACCCTGGACGCCTTCACCGCGACCGTCGGCACCGCACCCGTCACCGAGTCCGCCCTCAAGACCGCGGGCACCCGCATGTCCGAGGCGCTGCGGGTGTTCACCGACGCCCTCGCCGCCACCGCCGACGGCCACCAGGTGGACCACGAGGCCGACCCCAGCGGCCTCGTCGTCGTCCACGTCAACGACGAGGCCGGGCGCAACCCCCTCCCGGCCTTCGCGAGCCTGGTCGCCGAACGCGTCGAGGAGCAGGACGCCCTGCTCCGCCGCGAGGAGCGCGGCGTCCTGGAGGACGAGCTCCTCTCCGCCGTCGCCCAGCAGATCCACGAACGCGTCCGCACCGCCCGCGACCTGGTCCGCAGCATGGACTCCGACACCCGCTCGCGGCCGATGACCTCCGGCACCCGGATCGGCATCCGCTGGACCCGCGCCGACCACCTCACCGACCGCCGCCGCGCCGTCGCCGACCTGCTGCGCCGCGACTCCGCCGGCCTGGGGCAGGACGGCCTGACCGAACTGCGCGGCCTGCTGCGCGACCTGATCCGCGAGTACCACGCCGCCCACCCGCGCGCCACCTACAAGCAGGTCCTGGCCGCGGTCCTGGACTACCGCGAGTGGTACCGGTTCGAACTGCGCAAGGCCGTCCCCGGCCAGGACGAGGTCCGCCTCACCAAGGCCAAGCACGAGGAGATGTCCGGCGGCGAGAAGTCCGCCGCCATCCACCTGCCCCTGTTCGCCGCCGCCAACGCCCTGTACTCCTCCGCGCGCGCCACCTGCCCGCGCCTGATCGCCCTGGACGAGGCGTTCGCCGGCATCGACGACCGCTACAAGCCCGAGCTGATGGGGCTCACCGTCACCTTCGACCTCGACGTGTTCATGACCGGGCACGACCTGTGGGTGCACTACGACAGCGTCCCCATGGCCGCCCACTACGACATGCACCACGACAAGGCGTCCCACACCGTCTCCGCCATGTTCATGCTGTGGGACGGCGCCCAGGTCGTCGACGCCGACGCCGGGTTCTCCGGCAACGACGCCCTGTCCTCCCACCTGCTCGGCATCACCCCGAGCCGGTTCGTCCCCCTGGCCACCGAGGGCACCCTCCCCGTCGGCACCGACGACGCCTCCGACGTCCTCGACCCCGTCTGACCCCGAGGAGCCCCATGCCGTCCCACCCCCTGGGCCGCCCCGGGTACGCCCGCCTCCTGGAGTCGGCCCGGCGTACCCTGGAACGCCGCAACGCCGTGCTCGGCGGCAGGGCCACCGTCCCCGCCCCCACCGACGACGAGTGCGCGGCCGTCAGCGGCCTCCTGGGCAGCGACCACCTGCCCGGCGCCCGGAGCATCAGCGTGCAGCTGGACCGCCTGGACGCCTGCGTGCGCCGGTCCACCGGCCAGGGGCTCATCGAGCTCCTGGAGACCCTCGGCCCGCCCCTGCGCCGCCCCCGCGACGAGGAGTCGGCCCGGCGGCGGCTCCGCGAGGACATCCTCGCCCCCGCCCGGGACAGCCCCCTGACCGCCGACGCCTGGTACCGGACCTGGCTGGAGCGCATCGGCGGCAACGGCACCGTCACCAAACTCGTGAACCTGGGCGACACCGACCGGCTGCGCCGGGCCGTGCGGATCCTGGAGATCGTCGCCCCCCGCACCGACACGGCGCCGCCGCTGCCCCTGCCGTCCCTGGCCGCCACGACCACCGGGGACACCAAGGCCCTGGAACACCGCACCCCGCTGGCCACCCTCGTCCTAGGCGCCCTCACCGAACGCACCGGCCTGCCCCGGGCCGACACCGCCGAGGCTGCCCGCGCCCTGTGGGAGGCACACGGCGTCATCGGCGACGACCTGGCCAGCCGCGTCCTGGTCCTGGGCCTGCCCGCCGCCGGAGCCGGACTGGGGGAGTGGCTCACCGACGCCGCCGCCCGGGGCATCCCCTTCCAGGTCACGCTGCACCAGCTCGTCACCCTGCCGATCACCGTGACCGCCCCGGTCGTGCACGTCTGCGAGAATCCCGCTGTCCTGCGCCGCGCCGCCGCCGGGCTCGGTGCGGCCTGCGCCCCGCTGCTGTGCACCGAGGGCTGGCCCTCGGCGGCCTTCCACCGCCTGGCCACCGCGGTCCGCGCGGGCGGGGGCCGACTGCGCTACTACGGTGACTTCGACGCCGCCGGGGTGGCGATGGCCCGGTACGCGATCGACCGCCACGGTGCCTCACCGTGGCGCATGTCGGCAGCCGACTACACCGCCCACGTCGACGACGCGTTCCCTGCGCTCACCGGCACCGGCCCCACCCCGTGGGACCCGGAGCTCGCCGAGGCCATGGCCCGGCACGGGCGCGCCGTCCACGAGGAGTCCGTCGACGAGGACCTCTTGCGGGACCTGGCCCCCGACCCGGCCGCGACCCCGTCCCGCCCGGGGGACGCGGAGTGACCAGTCCGGGCCCGACCTCCCGAGCGGCGCACCCCGGGAGCACGGCACGGACGTACACCCGGCCGCTTCCGCGCCGAGGCGGAAGGACTACCCTGGCCGGGCGGCGTCGACCCCCACAGGGCGGTGACCGCCCGGGGGGGAACTCTTCGGGAAAGCCACGGTTGACTTCCTCCCCCGCCTGAAAGAGGGGGATTGCGGAACCACCTACCGGTGGTTCGGGGCGTTCGCCCCGTCGCGGGTCGCCCCGCGGCCTTCCTGCTTCGACACCGACCGCCCCGTCCGGGAGGACTCCCGTTGAGGTCTCACACCGGCTCCACAGGCGGATGCCGCCAGCCCGGCGGCCCTGAGGTTGTTCGCCGCGTTCACATCGCGGTCGTGGACGCTCCCGCACTCGGGGCAGGTCCACTCCCGCACATCCAGCGGCAGCCGCTCGTGCACGTGCCCGCACCCGGGCACCGAGCACAGCCGGGTGGAGGGGAAGAACCGGTCCACTACGACCAGCTCCCGCCCGTACCAGGCGGCCTTGTACTCCAGCATCGCCCGCAGCTCCGACCACGCGGCGTCGGAGATGGCGCGGGCCAGGCTGCGGTTCCTGACCATGGTGCGCACGGTCAGGTCCTCGATCACGACCACTTGGTTTTCGCGGACGAGACGAGTGGTGAGCTTGTGCAGGAAATCCTTGCGCCGGTCGGCGATCCGGGCGTGCACCCGGGCGACCCTGGTGCGGGCCCTGGCCCGGTTGGCCGACCCCGTCCGCTTGCGCGACAGCGCCCGCTGCGCCCGGGCAAGCCGGGCCCGGTCGGCCCGCTCGTGCCGGGGGTTGGTGACCTTCTCACCCGTGGACAGGGCTACCAGCGACGTGATCCCCGCGTCGATACCCACGACGTCGTTCGGCGCCGGGGAGGATTCGACGGTGTCCTCGCACAGCAGCGACACGAACCACCGCCCCGCACCGTCCCGGGACACCGTGACCGTGGACGGGACCGCGCCCGCCGGGAGCGGACGCGACCAGACGATGCCCAACGGCTCGGACATCTTCGCCAACGTGAGCCCGCCGTCGCGGTAGCGGAACGCGCTGGAGGTGTACTCCGCACTGGCACGGGACTTCTTGCGCGACTTGAAACGCGGGTACTTCGCCCGTCCGGCGAAGAAGTTGGCGAACCCCTGCTGCAAATGCCGCAGGGTCTGCTGCAACGGCACCGAGGACACCTCTGTCAGGAAGGCGAGGTCGTCGGTCTTCTTCCAGCCGGTGAGCATCGCCGAGGTGGCGTTGTAGTTGACCCTCTCCTGGCGCTGCTCCCAGGCCTCGGTACGGGCGGCCAGGGCTTTGTTGTAGACCAGGCGGACGCACCCGAACGTGCGCGACAGCTCCGCCGCCTGCGCACCGGTGGGATGGAAGCGGTACTTGAACGCCCGCTTCACGGTCCTCCTGGTCATGCTCCGCACTGTAGCGAGCCGATCACCTCGGTGTGAGGAAAACCGGGGAAGTCATCGAAAACATGAACGAGAACACGAGCTGTAGGAGGAGGCGGGTGTGTCCTTCTCGTCCTGAAGGACGGGGTCTCCACACCCAATAACCAGATGAACACCATCAAGAACATCGCGGACTTCACCGGCCGGTGGTTCGCGCTCCTGGTCCTGGGCGGAGCCGTGCTCGGCCTCCTGCTGCCCGCGGCCACCGCGCCCGTCACCCCGTACATCTCGCTGCTGCTCGGCATCATCATGTTCGGAATGGGCCTGACCATGCGCCCGGCCGACTTCACGATCGTCGTCCGCCACCCCAGGGCCGTCCTGCTCGGCGTCCTGGCGCAGTACACGGTCATGCCCGTCCTGGGCTGGGGCATCGCCCACCTGCTCGGCCTGCCGCCGCTGCTCGTCGTCGGCATGATCCTGGTCGGCGCCTCCCCGGGCGGCACCGCCTCCAACGTGATCGTCTACCTGGCCCGCGGCGACGTCGCCCTGTCGGTGGCGATGACCTCCATCTCCACGATGCTCGCCCCCGTCCTGACACCCCTGCTCGTCCTGGGCCTGGCCGGGTCCACCCTGCCGGTGGCCGCCGGCGACCTGTTCCTGTCGATCCTGCAGATCGTCCTGGGGCCGGTCATCGCCGGCCTCCTGCTGCGCATGGCCGCCCCGAACCTGGTCGAACGCCTGCTGCCGGCGCTGCCGCTCGTCTCGGTGACCGGCATCGTGGTCGTCGTCGCGGGCATCGTCGGCGCCAACGCCGACGCCGTCCTGGGCACCGGCCTGCTGCTGGCTCTCGCCGTCGTCCTGCACAACGGCCTGGGCCTGGGGCTGGGCTACCTGGTCGGCGTCGTCGGCCGCCTTCCCGACAGCGCCCGCCGCGCCGTCAGCGTCGAGGTCGGGATGCAGAACTCCGGCCTGGCCGTCGCCCTGGCCACCGCCCACTTCTCCCCGCTCGCCGCGCTGCCGGGCGCCCTCTTCTCCGTCTGGCACAACCTGTCCGGCTCGGCGCTGGCCACCTACTGGGCCCGCCGCGCCCCGAAGGACGAGTCCGCTCCGACCCCCTGACGGGAGAACCGGCTACCCGGGCACGACCGGCCCCACACGCGCATTCGGGGTCCGAAACCGGACACTCTTCTTCGTGTGATCGTGTCGCGCCGGAGAGTGATGCTTGTCAGGCTGTGGCCATGGCACGCATCCTCTCCGGCCTCCTCGCCCTGTCCCTGACCACGACCGGCGCACACCTCCTCCTCACCCCGCCCCCGCCGCCCGCCCCGGCGCTCCCGTCCGCCCCGGTCGCGGTGCCCCATGCCCGCCGCCCGCGCCGGCGGCGCGTCCCCCACCCCCGCTGTCACTTCGACTGACCCCCGCGGAGGCGGCGCACCGCCTCCAGCGCGAGCCCGCCTCCCACGGCCGCCGCCCCCAGCCCGGACAGCCCGCCCAAGCCGAAACACAGCAGCCCGATGACCAGCAGCAACAGCACCGAGCCGAACACACCCCCGGGCGCCCCGACCTCGTAGGCCCGGTCTTCCAGGGTCGTCGACACCCATGTCTCCTCACCGTCCACGAGACGGGCGCCGACGACCCTGCCGGGCGTGCACCCGTGCGAGGAGTGGAGCCACACCCCCTCCCGCGCGGGGCCGTCGCCGGGGTCGAAGGTCCCGTAACACCGCATCTCCCGGCGCACCTGGGCCTCGTGGGTCACGGTCACCCGGCCGGCCTCCCCGGCCCACCCGTAGGCGGCCCCGAGCGCCCGCACCTCGTGACCGCCGAACTGCGCACCCACCGCGAGGAAGAAGTACGCGAGCAGGCCGCTCACCGCCACCAGCCCCAGCCGCCGGGCCGGCGACCCGACCGGAGCCCTCGGAACCCGCCCGGAGGACTCCGGCCGAGGCGCCCCCGGCGCCCCCCGGTGCTCCGCCCGCCGCCTCCGCACGTTCCGCCGCCCACGCCCGCCCATCCGGCCACCTCCACCGGACTCCGATCCTTCCGGTGCCCGCTCGGTTCCCCTCCCGCCGACCCTTCCCATCGGGGAGACCACCGGCCCCGCCCCGCCTCCCCGCGGACGCCGCCGCCCGCCGGATCAGGGAAACGACCCGTCCTCGGTCACACCCCGTTGACGGCTCCTCACCAGGGGCCGATATTCGGGTGCAGCGCGCTGAACGAAGGTCACTCCACCCCCAGAGGAACCCCCATGCACCGACGACGATCGGCCCGCCCCACCGCCCTGCTCCTGGGAGTGCTCACCGTCCTCGCCCTCGCCCCCGCTGCGCCCGCCACCGCCGACACCGCCGGTGCCGCGGGCGGCACCGGCCCCTACGACGCGGAGTACACCACCACCTGGCGCCTGCGCGACCACACGATCTACCGCCCCGTCGACCTGCCCGACGACGAGCCCCTGCCCATCGTCGTGTGGGGCAACGGCGCCTGCCGCGCCGACGGCACCTGGTTCGAGAACATCCTCACCGAGTTCGCCTCCCACGGCTTCCTCGTCATCGCCAACGGCCGCCCCGGCGGCAGCGGAAGCACCGACCCGGAGATGCTGACGGAGGCCGTCGACTGGGCGGTCGACGAGAACACCCGCCTGTTCAGCGAGTACCGCGGGCACATCGACACCGACCGCATCGCCGTCATGGGCCAGTCCTGCGGCGGCCTGGAGGCCTACGAGGTCGCCGACGACCCCCGCGTCACCACCACCGTGCTCTGGAACAGCGGCCTGCTGACCGACCGCGACGACGACCTCCTCGACGACCTGCACGCCCCGATCGCCTACTTCACCGGCGGCCCGAGCGACATCGCCCACCCCAACGCCCTGGACGACTACTCCAAGCTCCCCGCCGGGCTGCCCGCCTTCATCGGCCACCTCGACGTCGGCCACTACGGCACCTTCGCCGAACCCAACGGCGGCGAGTACGGCCGCGTCGGCACCGCCTGGCTGCGCTGGCACCTCAAGGACGACGCCGCCGCCCGCGCCGAGTTCCTCGGCGCCGACTGCGGCCTGTGCGACACCGACTGGGACATCGACCACAAGAACTGGCCCTGACCCCGCCCCGACCCCCGCCCGGCCGTGTCCTGCCGCCCCACGGCCGGGCGGGCCGCCGGCCCCGGCGGCGGACCCCGCCGGGGCCGGCCCGCCCCCTACCCGCCCGGCAACCGGTCTATGGGGGGGTGGGGTCCGGGAGGGGGCGCCCGCGCCTACTCACCCGAGAACCGGTACCCGAACTGCTCCAGCCGCCCCCGCGCCCGTCCCAGCTCCTCCACCGTCAGGTCCGACCGCCCCGGTCCCATGCCCCGGACGGAGGGCCGGCCCGGCCACACCCGCGCCCGGAGCCCCCACCGCTGCCGTGCCGTCCCCGGTGTCCGCACAGCCCCCGGGGACCCCGAAGGCGCAGCCGTACCGCCTGCGCCCCCGCCCACCACCTGGCCGCGTCCCCGCCATGGCCCCTATGGCCATTCCCACTCCGGTGGGGGCGATCCGCCCCGCCTGTGGTCCTGCGCTGCCTCTCGCCCCGGAGCGCGGTCCCGCCGCGCCCCTCACTACAGTTCCGACCCATGACGGACTCCCCCCATCACACCGCCGCGGACGATGAGGAGCTCCTGGAGAGGCTGCACGCATGTGCGTGGGGCAGGGGAGGCACGATTCCTTCTCCCGGGCACCTCCCGGACGAACCCTTTCCGCCTCTCACGATGGCCGCGGTCGAACAGGCGGAACGCAGGCTGGGGTACAGGCTGCCCGCGCTGCTCCGGCGCATGTACACCGAGATCGGTGACGGAGGGTTCGGGCCGGAGGGAGGTCTCGCCTCATTGACACCGCGCGGTGTTCCGTCCCGGCACGTGCGGGAGTGGCCTTGCGCGACCTCCATCCGGGAACAGCGCCCGGGATGGGCACCACCGGCGTCGTGGTTCTTCCTGATCTGCAGCGGCTGCACCATGGAGTGGTACGTCTCCCTGATCGCGGTCGACCACCCGGTGCTCCTCTGGGACGCCGATGGCTGGGAACCGGACCGGGGCCAGAGCCCCCACGACGGCCTGCGCTACGCGGCGCCGTCCCTGCGCCATTGGCTGTGGACCTGGGTGGAGGGAAAGGACGTGTGGGACGAGGCCTTGGCCCGGATCGAAAGGGACACTCGTACCTGACGACCTTTGGAAACCGCCGCTCCTTCGAGACGTTCCACCGGAGGAACGATCGATCTCGCCCCACGTTCCCGACCAGCGGAAGCCCGCCGGCCTGGGCACGGAGAAGGCAGGGTGTTCACGTGGCAGGACTGCTCCTGGTACCGCTCGGAAGGTCAAAGGCCCGACCTCGAGATCGACCTGCGCGACAGTGAGGATCCCCGTGGTGTCGACATCGATGGGAACCGTGGTTCCGGACCCCTCCCCGGAATCCCCATCGAAGACGGCCATGTCCTGTTCCTCTCCTTCCTCTGCCGTCCGAAGTTTCAGCAGTGCATCGTGCAGGACGAGGAAGTCGTCGACATGGCCCCGCGTGATGTTTGTCGTGGTCTCCAGGCGGTTGCGCACCGCTGGAGAACGGTGAACAGCCGGTGGACCACCGACGATTTCTCGCGGCGCCGCGCCGGAGAGCCATCTGGACCCCCGCTGTCCTCCGACATCGGTTCGCAGAGCCCATCACGGTTTCTCCTACCTGCCCTGTGTGCAGGCCGTCGGGACTCACCGCTCCGGGCAGGTCCGAGGTCCGCTCACGCCCGTCCGACACCGATGCCGACTCGCACGGCCATCTCAGGTCACCGCCACCGCAGCGTTGACCGTTCCGGATTCGACCGAGTAGACGATGACGGCGCCCGGGACCACACGCACCCGCGCACCCTCCTCCTCGGACAGCTCACGACCGAGGACGTTCTCCACCGTGTGCGGAGCCGTACCGTCCCAGGGGTTGACCGTCAGGTCCACCGTTCGGTCACCGCTGTCGGGCCAGTCGACGGTGTAGAGCTCCTGGTCCGTGGTCGCAAGGTGTCGATGCCCGTCCGCCGTGGGCAGCTCCAGCGTGTGAGCCGGTTCTCCATCGGCCGTGGTCAGAGTCAGCGCCTGCTCCGAGCCCAACAGCACACCGTTCCCGACCATCTCTCCCCAGAGGTCCCACTTCCGCTGTCCTTCGCGCGGGTAGGGGTTCTGCCATGTTCCGGTGGCGCGCTCTTCTCCTGTCCGGGTGTCAATGGTGAAGTACATCTTGGAATGGCCGTCGTAGCGGTAGAGCAACGAGCCGTCGGAGGAGACCGTGAGAGCGCTACTCCCCAGGCGGCCACTCGAGTTCTCGGACTCGTGCGTCCACATCAGTTCTCCGGTGGCCGCATCGAAAGCGTGCACCACCGGAACGTTCCCGCCCTGGCACATCAGTGCTGAGAGAACCAGCTCCCGGGTGACCTCGAGGTCGAGGACAGGGGCCTCTTCGGCCGGGGCGCAGTCCGGTGTCCCCTGGAAGCTCCACAGCAGAGCCCCTGATGATGCCCCGTACACCGTCATCGGAATCTGCTCTCCGGTCCGCACGATGACGTTCTCGCCCTCCCATGGCTCCGCGCTCCGGGAGTCGGACTCCACCGGGGCGATCTCGTCGGCCAAAAGGCGTTGGTCGTCCTGCGAACGGTGCAGGACGCGGCCGCTCATCGCGTCCAGGGTGATCCGCATCGTCTCGGGGCGGGTGTCACCGGTCGAGTCGGGGTACTCCTCCACGACGAGTGAGGTTCCGTCCGGAGCGACCAGGGTCCGCGTGTCCGTTCCAGGAGAGCGGTAGCGCCACAGTTCGGCACCCGTGAGCGGATCCACCGCCATCACCCCGTCCGGGAGTGTGAACAACACCCCGGGGGCGATCGCCTCCAGTCCTCGAACCTCTCCCAACGGAAGGTCCAACGAACGCGGAATCCCCTCGACCTCGGCCGGGATCTCCGGGGGTGCGGGCTCGGTGGCCGCCACCATGTGCTCCGGCCAGGGCCCGAGAGATCGGAACGTGTCTTGGGCCACCGCACCCACCCCGGCCAGGACAGCCACGGCTGCCACCGGGGCCAGGAGCGTCATCGCCTTACCGTCGGGAACACCGCTTTCCCGACGGTAGAGCAGGACCATGGCCGTGGCGAGGAGCATCTGGAACCCGGCGGACACGACGGCGGCCACCATGGTCGGAGTGATCCGGTACCAGTCCCCTGGGAAGAGTGAGGCCCGTGCGTATCCGCCCAGTACAGAGAGGCAGACGGCCACGATCAGGACCGCACTCCACAGGACTGCCCAGAGCAGACCTGATCTCATCGGAGACGCCTTGTCATCTCCCGGCCGAAGCTCCCGGAACCAGACGACCGCGAACAGGACCGTGGGGACCAGGGGTCCGTAGAGCACGTACGGCGGAGCCGCCACGTGGGGTGTTCCGGTCCAGGTGAGGGCGGCTTGGAGGAGGAGGGGCAGGAAGCCGGCCAGACCTCCCAGCAGGGGCAGGAATCCGCGGGCTGTTCTCATGGTTCTACGGGTTCGTCCTCGTGTTCTGGTCGGTGATATCAGTTTCGACGTTCAGGATTGATGTGCGTGCTGTACTCGCCGATATCGCCTGCTCGGAGGTTTCGGTCGCCGAACGATCCGTGGCCATCGTCAAATTGTTCTGTGTACACCCTGGCCAGTTCCGCGGATTCCTCACTGAGAACTTCATTGGCGACGAGATCGTTGAGTGAAGCGGGAGTGTTTCCCGTGGAATCGGTGTCATCGTAGGACCGGGCTACATTTCCTTCGGAATTTATGATCTCCGGGGGGAGTTCCGACGGATCGATCTCGCCGTTTTCGACCATGCTATTGACGAGTTGAAGCTGAATGTCGAAGTGAAGCACGTCTCGGTTGTATTGGGGTAGGTCCTCCTCGGATATCCTTTCCCTGATCTCCGAGAGGCTGGAATACATCTCGGCGTTGCTCTCGATCAAATGGTTGGCGATTTCCTTTCCGCCATCGCCGACCAGGCCACCGGCGTAGGGGATGGGTCCGGCCAAAGATCCTATGACAACGCCCCATCCTCTTTTCTTGATGTCGATCTCCTGCTGGTATGCATCCTCTTCTCGCTCGTATCTTCCCATGGCATAGTTGTCGAAAGCGGCATCGAAGAGGTAGGAGAGCCGGCCTCCGGAGCGAACGGTCTCCTCGGAGAACTCTCCACTCTCCAAGGCGTCGTTGAGGACGATGGCGTTCCTGCCCTCGATGGAGGCGTACATGTTGGACGCGGCTTCGGAATCACCCATGACCAACTCCATGAACCTGACCCGGTTCATGTCATCGACGAGGAGGACATTCCCGTCTTGAGCGAAGGAGAACTGGTTCGGGCTGGCGTTGGTATGGAATTCGGCTCCCCCGGAATCCTGCGTTCCCACGCCGAAATCATCTACGTAGGAGTGGAACAGGTCGGCCATGCTCAGTGCGATTTCGGGATTCACTTCTCCCATGGGGATGTCCGCCCCGCCTTCGGTTTTCTCCACACCGGTGAAGGCCGCGAAGAGTTCAGGGCTCGTGACCGTCTCGATGAACGCTGCCGCTGCCCTTCCGGCTCGCTCCTGTTCCTCCGGGCCACCGTTCATCGCGTCCTCGGCGATCCAGTCGGTGATGCCGCTGACAGCCGCGCCGCCATCCTCCCAGTTGTAGGTGTAGAAGGTCTCCAGGAACTTCTCCGGGCTGAGGTCCCCGTGGCTCGCGTAGTGCTCGTAGGGATTCCCCTCGAAGTCCTCGCCGGTGAGGACGATGTGGTTGGCCTCATCGTTCCTGCTGGCCACCCTGATGACGTTCTGGAAGTGCTCGTCATCGGGCTCGCCCGCGGGGAAGTAGGGGATCTCCAACGTGGCGGCGACGGTCCCCATGAGCGCTGTGGAGAACTCCGTCCCGCCTTGGACCCCGGGTCCGGAGCTGTCGAGGAACGTGCTCAGTGTTGTGAACGGACGCCCCCAGCCACTGTGCGCCTCCATGAAACCGGGGAGCTCGGAGTCGTGGTGGAGTTCGTTGACGTCCGGGAAGTCGGGAACGTTGAGGACGTCTCGCACGTCCTGGGGCAACCTTGCCACACCGCCGCCGATGCCTTCATCGGACAGGACGAGCATCGAGTTCGCCAGGTGGCGGTTGATGTCCTCTCGCAGTGAGTCACTGATGTGCTCGCTGCTGTTCACCTGGTCCACGAAACCGAGGAAGCCCTGGCCGTCGCCGCCGATTTCCTCGAGGTCGCCGAAGAGGGTCTCCAGGAACTCGACCTCTCCGTCCAGCAGCTTTTCGCCGTTCTGCTGGGCGGTCAGGCCGCGTGCGACCACGGCGGAGATCAGCGCAAGGTACTCGGGATTGTCCTCGAGCAGTCCGAGGCTGACTTCGTTGCCGTCCAGAACCGCATGGCCGAGGTGGGTGGCGATGAGCCCGGCCTGCCCCTCGTCCACGTGGTAGTAGTCGAAGTCCCCCGTCGTGTAGAAACCGATGTTCTCGTTGGTGCCGAAATGCCCACCCTCCGCGAGTGCCCTGATGTTCTCCGGCGTGGGGCCCTCCCGCAGCATCTCCTGGGACTCGTCACACCGGGTCTCCAGATCCCGCCATGCCTTGTCGGCCTCGAGGTTGTACGACTCGATGATCTGCTGTGCGATCGTGAGGTTGTCGGGTTCCGCGGAGTTGGCGAGTGCCGTGGAGAGGTTTCCCTTGATCTCCTCGATCTTGTTCTCGTACCACTGCACGTCGGTACTGATCTTGTCGAGGACACCGTAGGCATGGGTGCAGGCCAGCATCGAGCTTCTTCAGGCGAACTGGTTCTCTTGCGCTGCTATCCAGAGGTTCTCGGCGATCATGTCGGAGAACTCGAACCCCACATGGGTCGTGATGGTGTTGTAACCACCGGACCGGCCGATGATGAGGGAGTGGAGTTCCGCGAAGGCCTCCCTGGCGGAGGCGACGGCTCCGCGGTCGATCTCGCATTCGGTGTAACTGAGAGCGGACAAGACATGGTCTCCTGGGGGTGATCCTGGGATGGGGGAGATCAGTAGGACTGGATTCCGTTGATCGGTATGTCGAACCCCTCGCTCGACTCCAGATCCGTCACCGCCGCCTCGTAGGAGCCCGCCTGGATGTTTTCTGCGAGTGTCCTGGCGTGATCGCGGACCTCGATCATGTGCTGTTCGTGGTCGGATCCGAAGGTGCCCCATCCGGTTACTCCCGGGACGCCGCTGGTGGCGTTCTTGGCCGCCTGGACCGCCTCGTCGAAGTCGGTGGGAAGATCACGAAGTCGTGCTGCGGCTTCCGCCGAATCCGACCCTCCCGCGTAGGCGTCGTCGACGTTCACGCCTGTGCCGTTCGACATGCCCCACCTGCCTTCCTTCTCAAGTCTTCGTACGTGCGGTACGGCGGCTCTTAAGGGTCGTGGTCGCCCGATTACCCGAATGGAAGGTATCGGTGGCAAGTCATCCCTATCAACTCGAGAGGACGGAATACGTGTCAGAAGAGGTACTTCGGCAGCCCTTCCGCGACTGGATGCTTCTTGCGGGACAAGTGGTGGATGAGGCCGGTGCATCTGTCTTCTGTCGCGCTCAGTATGGGTCGCTTCGGACCTGCCGGTGCTTTCAGGCGACGCACCGCGTCTCATGGTCGGATCGGATCAGGCAGTGGTCGCGCGTGTAGACGGCGGTGCGTCCGGTCGTGCAGGCGGAGCCGTGCCAGGACCCCGAGAGGTGATTTCTCGACCGTGCGCTCGTGCGTGCCGTCAGGCCTTGCACGGTCGAGGGGCGCATAGGGCCCTGCCCGCATGCATCGGTCACATGGTCTGGGCCGGTTCGCTTGCCCAAAGGCCGTCGCGTGCCTTCGGAGTACCGCTCCAGGATTGCGAGGGGTGGGTGGAACCTGAATCCGGTGCCTCCTGCCCGTGGAGCGCACATCGGGTGATGCTCATTCCCCAAGGTGCCTCAGGTCGACCTCTGGGGAGTTGGTGAGCACTTGCCCTGCGGCCTGTGGGTCGAGACCGTGCAACTCGGCGATCTTCTCCGGTTGGACCGCGATGGTGGTCGATGCCGTCATGGACGTTCTTCGCCACACGGTTGCGTTCGGTCCCTCCCGCCAACTGGACGGTTCGGTCGGCGCAGGCGGAGAGCCGGGTGTGGGACTTCTTCAGATGACCAGAGATCGCCTTATCGTGACGAACAGAGTGGGGGCGACGGAGTGACGCGGTTGTCGGAGCGGTCACGGCGCGTTGCCGGTCCGGCTCACGGTCTTGCTGTGGCCGACGGCTTCTTTCTCCGGCGCCGCCGATCTCGGAGCCTGCGGTAGTGCGGAGACGTCAGTGGTCGGGGCCTCGGCCGTTGCCGGTGCGGGCGGCCCCGGGCCGCCCGCACCGGCGCCCGTGGGGGCCGGGTCAGCGGCCGACGGGGGTGAAGTCGCGCGAGGCGAGGAACTCCGGGCGCCGGGCCGGGGCGCTGAACGGCTCCACGCAGGCGTTCTCGACGCTGTTGAACACGATGAACACGTTCGAGCGCGGGAACGGCGTGATGTTGCCGCCCGAGCCGTGCATGCAGTTGGAGTCGAAGACCGTCACGCCTCCGGCCCCGCCGGTGAGCACGTCGATGCCGTGCCGTTCGGCCAGGCGGGACAGGGAGCCCTCGTCCGGGGTGCCGATGTGCTGGCTCTTCAGCGAGGCCCGGTAGTGGTCCGCGGGGGTCTCGCCCACGCACGACACGAACGTCCTGTGCGAGCCGGGCATGATCATCAGGGCGCCGTTGTGCGTGTAGTTGTCGGTCAGCGCGACGGAGAAGCTGCACGCCCGCATCCGGGGCATGCCGTCCTCGGCGTGCCAGGTCTCGAAGTCGGAGTGCCAGTAGAACGAGCCGCCGCCGAAGCCCGGCTTGTAGTTGACGCGGCTCTGGTGCACGTACACGTCCGAGCCGAGGATCTGGCGCGCCCGGTCGACCAGGCGGGGGTCGTTGACCAGGTCGGAGAACACCGGGCTGACCTTGTGCACGTCGAACACCGAGCGCACCTCCTCGGAGGCGGGCTCGACGACCAGGCGCTCGTCGCCGCGCAGGGCGGGGTCGTTCGCGAGCCGGTCCAGTTCGGCCCGGTAGGTCGCGACCTCGGCGTCGGTGACGAACGCCTCGATCCGGGTGTAGCCGCGCCGGTCGTATCCCTGGAGCTCCTCCTGGGAGAAGGGGCCGTCACCGGGCCCCCAGACGACGGGGTCCCTGCGGTCGAGCAGCGCTGGTTCGGGGGCCTTGCGGGTGGGGTACTCGTCGGCGGTCGATGCCTGAAGATCCATCTGCAGAGTCATGGCCGAATCCCCTGGCGGGGTCTCATCCTCTCCGGAGTCGGTGGTTTCTCCTGCCGAAACGGGAACTTAACAAAGACCCGGACGCCCCTTATCCGCCGTTCGCGGGGCGATGTGTTTCATGTTCCGGCCGCTCGGGTAGGGCTCCCTTACTATATGGGCGGAAATTCTCCGGAGCCGGATTTCTCCCGCCCTTCTTCCCCCGTTCGTCCTGGTCGTCGTCCTGCTCACCTGCATAGAGGTACGCGGGGTGCGGAAGTGGACACCGGTGGTCATCACCCCAGTTCGTCGCCCTGTGAGGCCCCTGCGGGAGAGGCCCTCGCATCGATGCACACTTGTGCTATGCGCTAGTTCACACGAATTTGATGCAATGCTCGGTGCAGATCGCTGGTCGCCGCCCGAGTTTCTCCAGGGGCCTTTGTGGTTCGCTCGCACCCGGGTGGCGGATGGAAAATCCGGGCGTGTTCCCCTCGGTCGGTCGAAAGCGTGCCCTCGATTGCGGTTCCCGGGCTGTGCGCCTTTCACGGGACACGACCGGGCCCCTTTCCGGTGTTCTCCGGGAAAGCGGAGCGTGCGATCCGGCGCCCGGCCGGCCCCGCCGGGGCCCGGCCCTTTCTCCGGCACCGTCGTCGGCGGTGTCGGTGCGGTGTGGTTGGCTCGTCCCATGGGTGTGGAGATCGAACGGTTCCTGCGGTTGACGGAGGCGCTGCCCGAGTGCGAGCCGCAGCGGGGCGAGAAGTACACGACGTTCCGGGTGCGCGGGAAGCCGTTCGGCTACCTGTGGCCCCGTACCGCCACCGTGGGGCTCAAGCAGACGCTGCTGGAGCAGGCCGCGCTGGTGGCCGAGCGCCCCGAGGTGTTCGAGGTGCAGTTCACCGGAGGCGGGTTCGGCTGGGTGGTCGTCCACCTCGACGGGATCGAGCTGGACGAGCTCAGCGAACTCCTCCTGGAGGCCTGGTTCCACACCGCGCCCGAGGACCTGCACCCCGTCCAGCCCACCCCCGAGGAGCTGGTCGGGGCCTGACCGCCGCGGCGGCCGCGGCCGTCACCGGGGGGCGGGCACCACGCGCAGCGCGGGGCGGCCGCGGTCCCGTCCCGGGCCGCCGCCCCGGCCGGGGCGAGAGGTGAAGGAGAGCCCGAACATGAGGGAGTTGAGCTCCGAGAGCGGGATGCTCAGCTCCTCGGCCACCCTGCCCGGCGTGGTGCCCCTGCCGCGCAGCAGGGAGAAGACCTTGGGCAGGAGCTGCGAGGTCTCGCGGGCGATCCCGTCCGGTTCGGCGGTGCGGTAGCCCATCTCGGCCAGCTGCCGGCAGGTGGACCGGTACTGCCAGTCGGTGAGCAGTTCCAGGTCGTGCAGCCGGTGGGTCAGGGCCATGGCGGAGACCCGCCAGATCGACTTGGCCTTGAGGATCTGGTCGACCTGGGCGCCCGCGGGCATGCGGCCGACGACGTCGGCCCGCGGCATGAGGAAGGCGCTGGCGAACCGGTTGGCCTCGCGTTCGGCCTCCGGGCCGCTGAGCGGCCGCTCGTCCCCGTGCATCACCAGGTGGCCGAGCTCGTGGGCGCAGTCGAAGCGCCCGCGCTCGCCGCTCTTGGCGGTGTTGAGGAAGACATAGGGCACCGAGTCGCGCCAGAACCCGAACGCGTCCACCTCGTGGTGCTCGGTGTCCAGGGAGAAGACGCGGATCCCCTGCGCCTCCAGCAGGTGCACCATGTTCGGGGCCGCGGTGTCGCCCAGCTCCCACAGCGCGCGCACCGTCTCGGCGCAGTCCTCGGGGGAGGGGCGGCCGTAGGTGGGGACGTTGGGCGCGGGCAGGGCGAAGTGCGCGGTGAGCCAGTCGTTGAACTCGATCGCCAGGGCGGCCTGGGAGCGGACGGCCTTCTGCTTGCGCATCGAGGTCTTGGTCCGGGCCCGGAACGCCACCGCCTCGGAGGCCACCTCCTCGACCTCGTCGGCGGAGAAGAACCCCACCGGGAACCCCAGGGCCTCGGCGATCCGGCCCAGGGTGGGCCCGGTGGGGGCGGTGCGGGCGTTCTCGTAGTTCGACAGGCTCTGCTGCGATATCCCCGTCAGGGCCGACAATCGCGCCAGGGTGAGCGCCCTTCGCTCCCGTGCGAGTCGGATGCGTGACGGCGTGACCATGGTGTGCGCTGCCCTGTCGGTTGTGGGCCCGGCGGGGCCGCCACCGGGCGTGTTCGTCGCTAACGGAAGTCGACCGGGACGTCGATCGGCTCCATGCCCCCGCCCTCGTCGGGGAAGACCACGCTCCCGATCGTCACTTCGGGGAACAGGATGCGGTCGTACCAGGCGGTGATGTACCCCCGCTCGTCGGGCGGGCAGGGGCGGGACAGTTCACTATGCCAGACCACGAGATCGCTTTCGGGCACCTGCTTTCGGTAGGTGAGGAAGACCCACACCTCCAGGCCGTCGAGGTCGGAGGGCTCCGCCGGGGGCGGCAGGAACTCCGTCGGCAGGCCGGGCAGGGAGAGCTGCTCGAACGCGGTCTCGTCGGTGAGGAGGTGGCGCCCGTTGGGGCCGCGCGGGTGCTGGCTGTGCGGCACGGCCGTCGGGTCGGGGTTCCCGGTGTTGGCGTCGCCGCTCAGCGTCTGGATGCCGACGGTGCGCTCGGGGTTGACGGTGAGGTCGATCTGGAAGCGGCTGACGTTCTCCCAGCCGTACCGGACCTTCTGCTCGGACCGCAGCGCGGCGAGCCGTTCGTGGTAGGCGTACTGGCCGGAGGCGGTGCGGCCGTGGCTCTCGGTCACCCGGCGCAGGCCCGCCTCGCTCATGCGCAGGGCCTTCTCCATGACCGGCCAGGAGGTGCCCAGGAGGGCGAGGCGGTCGTCCCGTCGGGGGAGTTCGTGTGCGGCGATCAGCAAGAGACACCTCTCGAGGTCTGTGCACTTGAAGGAACCCTACCGCGATCGTGGTCGGATTTCTTCAAGTCGAAGGCGGGCTGGGGGTGTCGGTGCCGTCCATGGTGCCCGGTGCCTCGGACGTTCCGGGGCGCGACCGGAAGTCCATCCCGCCACCGTCACCCCGCCGTTGCCACCGCCACCGACGCCGCGACCCCGGCCGCGCGGGTGGCGCGGCCGGGGCCGGAGCGGAGCCGGACCGGAGCGGGTCCGCGGCGGGGGCCGGTCACAGGTCCCAGGTGGTCCCGTACCTCACCGTCAGCTCCTTCACGTCCTCGGGCGCGAGCACGGAGTACTCCCGGCCGTGGAGCGAGACGGCGATCCGCGAGGCCTCCTCCAGCTCGACGGCCCCCTCCAGGGCCGCGGCCGGGTCGGCGGCGGCCGCCAGCGACCCGTGGTTGGCCAGCAGCGCCGCGGCGAACCGCCCCGGCAGGGCGGACAGGTTCTCGGCCAGCCGTGTGCTCCCCGGCGCCGCGTACGGGACCAGGGGCACCCGCCCGACCCGCATCACCAGGTAGGGGGTGATCGGGGGCAGGGCGGAGGCGGGCGACCACGGCGGCAGGCACGAGGCCGCCGTGGCGTGCGGCGAGTGCAGGTGGACCACCGCTCCGGCCTCGGGGAGCCGGTCGTACATCGACCGGTGGAGCGGCAGCTCCTTGGAGGGCGGCGGACCGGAGACCGGGGTCCCGTCGGCGGCCACCACGGACAGGCCGTCGGGCTCCAGGCGGTCCAGGGGGACCCCGGTGGGGCTCATCAGGACGAGGCCGTCCACGCGCGCGGACACGTTGCCGGAGGAGCCCGGGCTCAGCCCCAGCTCCACGGCGCGGTGTCCGGCCGCGCACAGCTCCTCGGCCGCCTCGCGTGTCGCACGGTTCACGCCCCCTCCTCCCACGCGCGGACGAACAGGTCCTCGCGGCCGAAGTTGCCGGACTTGAGCATCAGGCGCAGGTCGTCCCCGTCACCGGAGCCCCCCGTCCGGGCCAGCATCCAGGCCACCCCCGGGTCGACCTCGGGTCCCACCGCGAGCGGCCCCACTCCCAGGCGCCCCACGACGGCGCCGCTGGTCTCCCCGCCCGCCACGAGCAGGGCGCGGACGCCCGCCGCGACGAGCCGCACGGCGGTCTCGGCCAGGGCCTCCTCGATGAGCGGGGCGTCGGCGGCGTCCACGACGTGCTCGGGCGCGGCCGTGGCGTAGACGACGAACGGGGCGTCGGCGGGGGCGCCCAGGGCGGCCTCGGCGGCCCGCGCCACGGTGCCGTCGAAGTCGGCGCGCAGGTCGCCGGGGGCCAGGCGGTGCCCGGAGCCGGCGGCCAGGGCGTGGCGGACCTGGCCCTGGGTGGCCCGGGAGGCGCTGCCGGAGAGCACCACCCGCGGTCCCTCGGGCGGGGTGAGCGGCAGGTGGCCGACGGGGTGCGGCCCGGGCAGCCACCGGGCGAGGGCGCTGCCCCCGGTGAGCAGCCGCAGCCCCGACGCGGCGCGGGCCAGGACGTCCAGGTCGTCGTCGGACAGGGCGTCCACGACGGCGAACCGGGCACCCCCGGCGGCGGCCCGGGCGAGGGCCGCGCGCACCGCGTCCACTCCCCGCGAGACCACCGGCCAGGGCACCAGGGCGATGTCGTCCCCGCCCCGCGACACCTGCGGTTCGAGCAGCCGCACCAGGCTGGAGTCGGTCATCGGGGTGAGCGGGTGGTGGCGCATGGGGGACTCCTCCAGGAGGTCGTCCCCGACGAAGAGGTGGCCGCGGTAGACGGTGCGCCCGTTGGCGGGGAACGCCGGGGCGATCACCGTGGCCTCCTCGCCCAGCGCCTCCAGCACCGCCTCGCAGACCGGACCGATGTTGCCCTCGGGAGTGGAGTCGAAGGTCGAGCAGTACTTCACGTAGAACCGTTCGCATCCGGCGGCGCGCAGCCGGTCCAGGGCCTCCAGGGAGGCCGCGACGGCCTCCCCGACCGGGGCGGTGCGCGACTTCAGCGCCACCACGAGGGCGTCCGCGTCGGCGGCCGCGCCCCCGAGCGGGACGCCCTCCCCCAGGACGACGGCGGTCCGGTGGCCGGCGGAGGTGAGGGCGATCGCGATGTCGGTGGCGCCGGTGAGATCGTCGGCGATCACGCCGAGGGTCGCCATGGTGTCCTCCTGTGCTGGGTTCTCTCGTTCATGCGGGCCGCTCCCGCTCCCCGCGGCACGGCGGCCGGGGGAGGCGGGGCGGCCCTTCGGTCAGGGGCGGGGGATCAGATGACGCCGAGGGTGGTCATGGCGTAGAGCACCGCGAACCCGGTGACGCCGGAGATCGCCGAGGCGACGCCGATGGAGCGGATGCCCTGGCCCACGGTCATGTTGGACAGGGTCGTGGTGACCCAGAAACCCGACGAGTTCGCGTGCTTCATGATCTGGGCGCCGGTCGCGCAGGCAAGGTAGACCGCCAGCGGTGCGAGGTCGAGCTCGGGGAGCAGGGGCTGCATGATGGCCGCCGAGGTCATCACACCGAGGATGTTCGAGCCGGTGATGGTGCACACGGCGGCGGCGACCAGGAACGGGATGATGATCGGCGACAGGCCGGCGTTCTCGATGCCCGCGGCGATGTTCTCGGCCACGCCGGTGTCGCGGATCACGGTGGCCAGGGCACCGCCGACACCGGTGAGCGCCATGGGCATCGCGGCGATGCGCAGGCCCGACTCGAACAGGTCGTTCAGGGTGGCCTTGTCGTGCCAGCGGCCGCGGAACAGCGGCAGCGCGAGCAGGCAGGCCAGGAACAGGGCGATGGTGGGCTCGCCGACGAACAGGATGACGGAGGTGACCGGGGACCCCTCGGGCAGGACCGGGGCGGCCAGGGCGGCGATCACGATGAGGAGGATGGGGGCGAGGATCGGCACCAGGGAGCCGAACAGGCCCACACCCGGGGTGCCGTCCGCGGCGGAGCCGGTCCCCGCGGAGCCCGTTCCCGTGCCGGCCGCGCCCGGGCCGGCCGCACCCGTTCCCGTACCGCCGGGGACCGTCTCGGAGCCGCTCGCCAGGTGTTCGACGAACTCGGGCTTGGGCGCCACGTACGTCTTGATCCGGGACAGGTAGAGCGTGGCCGCGAAGACACCCGGCAGGCCCACCACGAGGCCGTAGAGGATGGCCTCGCCCATGGACACGTCGAGCAGCGACGCGGACGCCAGCGGCCCGGGGCCCGGGGGGACGACCGAGGTCATCACGTAGGCGCCGATGTACAGGATCGGCCCCAGCTTCATCATCGAGATGCCCGTGCGGTACGCCAGGGCGGACACGATCGGGATGAGCATGACGACGGCGGTGTCGGCGATCAGGGGGATGCCCAGGACCACCGAGGCGAGGGCGATCGCCCACGGGACGCGCTTCTCGGCGAACATCCGCAGCGCGGTCTCGGTGATCTTCAGGGCCGCGCCGCTGAGTTCGAGCATCTTGCCGAGCACGCAGCCGAAGATGACGAGCAGGCCGACGTTGGCCAGCGTGTTGCCGAAGCCCGTCGTGACCAGCTCGATGGTGCCCTCGCCGCCGATGCCCAGGACCAGGCTCAGGGTGACGACCACGATGAAGAGCGTGGCCACGGGGTGGACCTTGAAGCGGGCGATGAGGAGGACGAGGACGACGATGGCGGCGAGGAACGCCCCGAGGGTGTAGAGGTCCGACATGTCACCGGTTCCGATCGTTCACGAGGCGGGTCCGGGCGTGCCGCCAGGCGTCGACGAGGACGCCGTCGGGGTCGGCGAGGTCGTCCAGGCGCAGCAGGGCTCCGGCGGGGATGTCGCGGGCCAGGGTGGTGTGGGCCGCGAGGTAGAGCGGGGCGGTGTCGGCGGGCGCCTGCGCGGCGTCCAGCAGGACGGGCGCCACTCCGGCGACGTCGTGGTGGTGGCCGCCCATGTCGAGCCGGGTGCCGGCGGCCAGCGGGCCCCTTGCGCGCCCGGCCAGGACGGCGTGGGGGCGGGGGCGGCGCGGCCCGGCGGCGCGGTGCCGGTCGGCCGCGTCGAGGATGCTCAGCGGGGTCTCGACGCCCATGAGGTGGTAGGGCAGGTACAGGCACGCGTAGCGGCCCGAGTGGGAGACCACGTGCCCCTTCTGGGCGAGCAGCTCCCAGGTGACCGGGTCGCCGGTGCGCACGACGGCGAAGACGCCGCCCGCGAAGGAGGCCTCCTCGGGCAGGCGCAGGACGCTGAAGACGTCCACCGCGCCCGGCCGGGAGAGCACGCCGCCGTCCTCGGCGAGCGCGTAGACGTCGGCGAGCTCGGCGACCCGGGCCACCGGGTAGTGCAGCGACTCCGTGTCGGGGACCAGGCCGGTGTGGTCGGCGACGACGCCCATCTCGCAGTAGTCGGCGGTGGCGGCGCGGGTGAGGCCCGAGACGGCCTCGGCGCGGGCGCGCAGGGTGGCGGGCACGTCCGGGCCGAGGGTGAGCAGGTCCGCGAGGGCGGGGGCGTCGACCTCCTGGTCGAGCTGCTTCACGCGTCCGGTCGCGGGGTCGAAGACGAGGTCGTACTCACCGGACTTGCCGACGGCCACGACGTCCAGGCCCAGGAGCCGGGTGCGCTCGTACCATTCGATGAGGTTGGCGGGCTGGTCGCCGATGCCGGGGGTGTAGACGACGCCGTGTTCGTCCGCGAGGTCGGCCAGCGCGGTCCCGGAGACGGAGGCGACCTCCTTGGAGACCATGACGACGTGGTGTCCCGTCGTGATGGCGGTGCGCGCGGCCCGGGTCCCGGCGCCGGGGCTGCCGGTGGCCTCGACGAGCACCTCGTAGTCGGCGTGCGCGAGGAGGGCGGCGTCGGCGATCACGGCGATGCCCCCGTCCTTCGCTGCGGCGAGTTCGGCGGCGTCGGCGCACACGTGCAGGTCGGCGGGGTCGTAGCCGAGCTCGGTGCACAGGGCGACGGTGCCCTCCGGGTCCAGGTCGCACAGGACCGCGGGGTGCAGGCGGTCGATGCCCCTGGTCTGGGCGAGCAGCGTGCGTGCGAATCCGCCGCGTGCTCCGGTGAGCGCGTACCGCACCGTGGAGGTCGGCGCGGTGGCGGCGTCGGTGTCTTGCATGGGTTCTCCTTCTCCCGCCGTGCGGAGGGCGCGCGTGGTGGCGTCCCGCGACGACGATGACCCAAGTCTTAACATTGCATGCACATAAGAGTCAATAATCGTCACATCTGAGATCATCTGGTAACGCTGGCCGATGATGGACGCGCAACGGGGCGGGGGCCCGGGGGTCCGCGGGCGGAACGGCGATCCGGTGCGCGGCCCGTCCGTCCGCGAGCCCCACTCGTTCCTGCTCCCGCCTGGTCCGGCGGCGCGACGGCCCCGGCGGGGCGGTCCGGGTGTTGCCGCGCTTGTGGGGGGTGGTGCGCCGGGGGTACCACCGCGAGCACGCGGAGGTACAGCGGCGTAACATCTGAGATCATCTGGGAACTCTGGATTACCCTGACGGGTGAGACCGACCCGAAGGAGGACGATGATCCCGGCGCAACGGCGTGAACTGCTACTGCGGGAGCTGCGCGGTACGGGGGTGCTGAGCGTGCGGGAACTCTGCGACATCCTCGGGGTCTCCCACATGACCGTGCGCCGCGACATCATGACCCTGGAGGGGGAGGGGCGGGTGCGCTCCGTCCCCGGCGGCGTCGAACTGGTCTCACAGGTGCGCGCCGAGCCCTCCTACCGCGACAAGTCGCGCGCGGACGTGGCGGAGAAGCGGGCGATGGCGCACGCCGCGGCGGCCCTGGTGGGCGACGGCCAGACCCTCTACCTCGACGCCGGTACCACGCTGGGGCACCTGGTCCCCCTGCTGTGGAACACCCTCGGGCTCACCGTCATCACCAACGACATCACCACGGCGGCCTCGCTCAGCGACCACCCGGACGTCACCCTGTTCCTCATCGGGGGGCGGATCGACCGCGAGAACCGCTCGTCGGTCGGTGACATCGCGGCCGCGACCGTCGCCGAGTTCAACATCGACACCGCGTTCATCTCCACCAGCTCCTGGGACCTCAACCGCGGCTCGACCACGCCCTCGAGGGAGAAGGTCGCGGTCAAGCGGGCGGCCATGGCGGCGGCCTCGACCTCGGTGCTGGTGGCGGGGGCCGACAAGTACGGGGCGTTCGGCACCTTCAAGGTCGCGGCGCTCACCCGCTTCTCGACCGTCATCACCGACGACCGCCTTCCGGAGTCGTCGGCGCGCGCCGTCCGCGACCTGGGGGTCTCCCTGGAGATCGCGGTGCCCCGGCGCGGCGCCGAGGAGGCGGGGGAGGGCCTCGCGGCCGAGGAGCCGTCCGCCTGAGCGGGGCCCGGGGCGGTGCCCCCAGGGCCCCGCGCACCGGGAACCGGGCGCTCAGGGGAGGACGTGAATGCCGCCGCCGAAGCGGTCCAGCGCCTCGCGCACCCGGTACAGCGTGTCGGCCGCGTCGGGCAGGGACGTGGTGGCGATCGTGTGGCCCCTGTCGGATCCCAGGACGCCGTGGCGCTTCAGCCACGCCTCGTCGGGGGCCCGGCCCCGGGCGAACTCCACGGTGACGCTCACCTCGATCCCCTTCCCGGAACCGGGGCGGGCGGCCTGGGCCCGGACGGACCGCAGGCGGTCCCAGGCCAGGGTGAAGGAGCGGTCCCGCAGGCGCAGCCACCTCCTGTCGACCACGCGGATGCCCCCGCCGTCCACGATGAGGAGGTCGTGTCCGGCGGAGCCCCCGTCGAGGAGGGCGAGGACGGCCGCCGCGCTGTAGAGCACGACGAACAGGGGCGTTGTGACGATGTCCCCGGCGAACGCGAGGGCCTCGTCGAAGCCGGCGTCCGGGCCGCCGAACAGCAGGCCGAAGAGCACCGCGCCCACGAACAGGGCCGCCACCAGGGCGACCACGTAGCGCACCTCCGAGAACCGTTCGACGACCCTGGCGGCGGCCGTCGTCATCTCGAAGGCCCGCGGCACGTCCTGCGGGTCCCGTGCCTCCTCCGAGGCCCCGGCCCCCTCCGGAGCCTTGGCCCCGCTCGGTGCCGCGCGCGGCCGCGGCGGGAACGGCGCCCGGCCGCCGTTCGCGGGACCGCCCGGTGCCGTCCCGGGGTAGACGAGGGTCTCCAGGAGGGTCTCGTGCCGCCCGATGACCTCGGTGAGGTCGTCGGGGAGCCAGCGCCGCCCGGGGCTCCCCGGCTCCGGGGGCGCCGCCTCGGGGAACCGCCGCAGCAGGTCCTCCGGCCGGGGCCGGTCCCGGGGTTCCTTGGCCAGACAGGCGGCGACCAGGTCGGCCAGGGGACCCGGGATCCCCTCCAGGTCGGGGTCGGCGTGCACGACCCGGTAGGCGACGGCGTGCGCCGGACCCTCCCCGAAGGGGCTGTGCCCGGTGGCGGCGAAACCCAGCACACAGCCCAGGGAGAACACGTCGGAGGCGAAGCCGGTCTGCTTCTCCGCCCTCGCCTGCTCGGGCGACATGAAGGCGGCGGTGCCCAGCACGGTGGAGGTCCGGGTGTGGGACGTGGCGTCCAGGGCGCGGGCGATGCCGAAGTCGATGAGCCTGGGACCCTGGGCGGACAGGATCACGTTGGCCGGCTTGAGGTCGCGGTGCACCACCCCCTGGGCGTGCACGGCGGCGAGGCCCTCGGCGAGCCCGGCGCCGAGCGCGGAGACCGAGTTCGGCGGGAGGGGGCCGCGGTCGGCGACGGCGCGGTGCAGGGAGGGGCCCGGGATGTAGGCGGTGGCCAGCCACGGCGGGTCGCCGTCGGGGTCGGCGTCCACGACCTGGGCGGTGTACAGGCTCCCCACCGTGCGGGCGGCGGTGATCTCCACCGCGAAGCGGCGGCGGAAGTCCGGGTCGTCGGCGAGCTCCGGGCGCACCGCCTTGACGGCGACGGTGTGCCCGCCCGGGGAGCTTCCCAGGTACACCAGCCCCATGCCGCCCGCGCCCAGCCGGGCGTGCAGGCGGTAGGGGCCGATCTCCCGGGGGTCGGAATCGCGCAGGGGGTCCGGCATGGCACCGCTTCCGCTCGGGGGTGGTCGGCCCCGATCATGGCAGAGGCGGCGGTCCCGTGGGGGACGCCCGTCCGGTTCCGGCCGTGCCCGGCGCGCGGGGGCGCGGGGGAGGGGCCGGGGCGCCGCGGCCTCACCGGGCGTGGAAGGCGGAGAGGTCGACGGCCGGGGCCGGGGCGAACTCCACACCGTGCTCGGGCGGGACCGGTTCGCCGGAGGCGGCGTCGGTGCAGTGGGCGTCGAACATCTGGGCCTCGTCGAGGGGGACGAGGGTGTGGTCGGCGGCCCGCCAGCCGCGGACGACCTTGACGGGGATCTCGGTCCCGTCCGGGAGGGTGTGGGAGATCCGCGGTGTGAAACTGCGCAGGATCACGGCGGCGCCGTGGCCGCCGGCCAGGACGGCGGAGAGCCGCTCCACCACCGGCGGGTGTTCGATGTCCCAGCCGCCGGTGTGCAGGACGACCGAGGTGGACGCCGGCCGGTCGGTGTGCACGGTGAGGATGTGGTGCCGGTCGGGAAGGTCCCTGAGCAGGGCGGACAACAGGATGCGGGCGCGTGAGGTCAGCATGCTCCGAGTATGTGCTCCCCGGGCCGCCCGGATCGGGTTGTCCACAGGCCGGATCCGCGCGGGGCCGCACGGGTTCCCATGGTCGGCGGGGTGCCCGGCCGGGCCCGCGGCGGGGCGCCGGCCGGTCCGGGGCCGGTCAGCCGGGCTTGCGCAGGACGGTGATGCGGTCGCGGTACTTGGCGACGGTGTACTGGCCGCGGTCGCCCCAGGAGTCGCGCTGCTCGACGACCTCCAGGCCGTGGTCGGCGGCCCAGCGGGCGAAGGACTCGGCGGAGACGTCGGAGCGGTTGCCGTCGTCGCGCCAGCGCCGCTGGCTGATCCAGCGCTGGGCGACGCGGCCCGCGCGCCCGGCGCGGCGGGTGGCCGGGGCCAGGCGCAGCGACCAGTCGGGCTTGCCCGCGTGGTGGACGACCGCGGTCGCGCCCGGCACCATGACCCGGGACATCTCGCGGAGGTAGCCGGTGACGACGTCCGGGTCCAGGTGGACGAAGACGTCGAAGGACCACACGAACGCGATGGAGGTGTCCGGGACGGGCGCCATGCCGCAGTCGGCGGTGTGGTGGACGCGCAGGCCGGGGTGGTCGGCGAACCGCTCCCGGCAGTGGTCGAGGCAGTTCTCGTTGACGTCCACGATCCACACGTGCGGGGAGCGCTCCAGCAGGTGCTCGGTCCAGCGGCCGTGGCCTGGGCCGATCTCCAGGGAGGGGCCCCGGGAGGCGCCCGGGACGAGCAGGGTGTCGATGAGTGAGGCCTTCCACTCCTCGTAGGGCTGGCCGCAGTAGGCGGCCATGAAGGACCACTCGTCGCCGTTCTTGTCCCAGGAATGCGTTTTGCCCCACGCCTTGCGATTCCATTCGACTGTCGGCATTTTCTCTGTTCCTCCTGTTCACGTGCCCCGTGGGAGTATTGGGAATTTCCCTCCGAAGCGGAGAATGTGCGTTCCGAATCCTACTCCCGGGTTGTCGGAGGAGTGTTTTCTCTTTTCTTTTCGGAGGTGCGGAGTGCTCCGTGCGGGGAGTGTGGTGCGCCCGGGGCGGCCCCAGGGATGCTGCCGTTCAGGGCGTCCCGGAAAATGGTGAAATGTAATGATCTACGCTATAAAGGTGGCGCATGAGTCGATGTGCACACCCGTGCGTTCATTCGATCCGATAACGGGCGGATCCCGTCCTGCGCCGCGCACGGCCCGGGCACGGCCCTGAAACGCGGTCTCCGGCCGGGCCGTGCCCCGCGGGGGTCAGGGGGTGCGCAGGCGGGCGGCGGTGGCGGGGTCGAGGTCGTCCAGCGCCGCGAGGGACGCGGCGTAGGCGGCGGCGCCCTCCGGGCCCAGGGCCTCGGCGTAGGCGTCCGCGGAGACGGCGGGGACCTCCTGGCCGTTGGCCTGGGCGGTCAGCAGCCAGCGGGCGACCTCGTCCGGGGCGAGCCCGGCCCTGGCGCAGGCGGCGGCGTGCAGCGGGACCAGGGCGGCGGCCTCCGCGGCCGGGGCGGCGGGGTCCGCCAGCAGCGGCACCGTGTGGTCGATCAGGACGATGGCGCGGCGGGCCAGGGATTCGGCCGCGGCCCACTCGCCCAGCCCGGACAGCGCCTCCACCTCGCCCACCACGTCGCGGACGGCCGCCGTGTACTCCTCGGCGCGGTCGGGGACGGCTGCGGGGTCGGCCAGCAGGGCCAGGGGGTCGGGGCCGGGGAGGAGTTCGTCGGGCAGGTCGGGGGTGTCCGGGAAGGAGGCCATGGGGCCAGTGTCCCGCGTCCGGCCGCCGGACGGCGCCGACGGGAGGCGCGCCGTGCCCGCACAGCGAACCGGGGCCCGGACCGAACGATGCGGTGGGACCTCTCAGGGGGCCGCCGCCGGTTCCCCGCCCGGAGTCCGCAGACGGGCCAGGAGGAAGGCGGCCCCGGCCAGGACCGTGGCCGCCCCCGAGCACACCATGAGGGCGCGGGCCCCGTCGGCGCCCGCGGCGGCTCCCAGCAGGTGGCCGGTGAGCAGGCACGCGGTGAGCGTCCAGCGGAACGCCGCCCAGGCGCGGCCGTGTTCGGCCGGGGCGACCCGGGTCCAGATCGCTGTCGCCAGTGCCGTGTTGAACACCCCGTTGGCCAGCCCGCCGACGGCGAACGCGGCCAGGGCCGCCCAGGGCAGGGGCGCCAGCGCGGGCAGGGCGATGGCCGCGCCCATGGCCATGGCGGACACCGGCATCGCGGCCCGGCGGCGGGCCCGTCCGCCCGCCAGGGCGGCGCCCGCCGCCACCCCCGCCGACCAGGCGGCCAGGGCCAGTCCGTAGCCGCCCGGGCCCATGCCGGTGAACCCGGTGAGGACGAACACGCCCGCGACCGCCTCGACGGAGGTGCCCAGCAGCACCCCGACCGTGCACAGGGCCCCGGTCGCGCCGAACACCGCCGGAGAGACCAGGCGGCGGAACCCCAGCAGGGCCGAGGCCCGGCCTGCGGGGGCCGCGCGTGCGATCACCGCGCCGCGGGCCACCGCCGCCGCGCACACCGCCAGGACCAGCAGCGCGCACCCGGCGACGACGAGCAGGGTCCCCCGGCTGCCCGCCGCGAACGACACCCCTCCCAGCGCCGTGCCGACCACCGCCGCGGCCCCGGTGGCGGCGGTGTGGGCGCGGGCCGCCCGCTCCTCGCGCCCCCGGCACAGCGCGCCCAGGAGTTTGCTCCCCACCGGGCCGAGCAGGGCGGTGATGCTCCCGTTGAGGGCGACCCCGGCGACCAGGTGCCACGGGGTGTGCAGGTGGGCCAGGGCGATGAGCACCGCCGCCTGCACGGCCAGGGCCGCGGGCCACCACCACGCGCGCAGGTGCCGGTCGGCGACCACCCCGCCGACCAGGCCCAGGAGCATCTCGGGGACGGCCGAGGCGAGCAGGATCGCGGCGAGCAGCGCGCTGGATCCGGTCTCCGCCGCGTGCAGGGCGAAGGCGATGTCGGCGAACCGGTCGCCGACGGAGGCGACGAAGAGTCCGGCGACGAGCAGGAGGGCGCGGCCTCCCATGGGGCACCGTCCGGTTCCTCGGGGGCGGGACCCGGCGACCCTAACGGCGGCGGGGCCCGCGGGGCGAGCGGATTTCCCGGCGCCCGCGGGGCGCCACAATGGGAGGATGTCGCAGCGCAGAACACCCACAGGTACCCGCCGCCCCCTGGACACCGACGCCTGCCCCTGCGGGGGCGGGGAGTACGGCTCCTGCTGCGGCCCGGCCCACCGCGGGGACCGGGCGGCCGCCACCGCCGAGGCGCTCATGCGTTCGCGCTACAGCGCGTTCGCCGTCGGGGACCGCGCCTACCTGGAGCGCACCTGGCACCCCGACACCCGGCCGGCCCGGGTGGAGGCCGGTCCGGGCACCGAGTGGACCGGGCTGGAGATCCTGGAGACCGGCGGCGGCACCCCCTTCCACACCGACGGCACGGTGCGGTTCCGCGCCCGCTACCGGGAGGGCGGCCGGACCGGGGAGATGGTGGAGCACAGCCGCTTCACACGCCTGGGCGGAGCGTGGGTCTACGTGGACGCGCTGCCCGCCTGAGCGGTCATCCCGGGCGGCGCAGGGCCCGGGCCAGGAAGGCGGCGGTGCGGGACCGGGCGGCCCGCTCGGGGTCGGGGTGGAGGCGGCCCAGCGCCTCCAGGACCTGCACGGTGTCGGGGTGGTCGGTGCGGCGCAGCCGGTCGACGTCGTCCAGGATCAGGGATTCCAGCCCGCCGGTGGCCGGGGAGGCGAGGAAGTCCGCCAGGCCGTCCTCCCCGGCGGACAGCGCGGCGGCGAGCATGTCCACGACCACCCACGGGCCGCGGCCCGCCATGATCCGGTCGATCTCGTCCTGGCGCAGCATCCGCGAGCCCAGCAGCACGATCGCCGCCAGGTGCGCCAGGGCCGGGCGGTCGCAGGTCAGCAGGGCGCGCAGCTGCGGGCCCAGGTGCGAGCTGGTCAGCTCCAGGACCGCGGCGCCCTCCCAGCGGCGCGGCTCCGCGCCGGGCCGGTCGACGGCCTCGCAGATCTCCCGCAGGGCGCGCGCCGGGGTGCGCGCGGCCAGCCAGGAGTCGATCGCGATGATCCGCCCGTCGGGGGAGAAGGACTGCAGCGAGTCGAGGAACGCGCCGGCCTCCACCCGGCCGACGTCGTCGACGAGCGGTGCGGGGACCCCCACCGACAGCAGGATCTGGCGTACCCCGTAGCGGCCCAGCGGGGTGAGCCGCACCAGGCACGGGCCGCCGCCCGGGCGGCGGTGGTCGAGGTGGACGGCCCCGGTCTCGGCCAGCTGGCACAGCATGTGCAGGAGCAGGTCGGGCAGGCGGCGGCGGATCCGCGCCGTCACCGGCACCGCTCCGGGGGCGGCCAGCAGCGCGGCGATCAGGTCGGTGAGGGGGACGCGGGAGCGGTCGGGCGCCTCGTACAGGGAGCGCAGTACCGGGGGGAGCAGGTCGGGGCCGGTGGTGCCGGGCTCGGTGGTGGTCAGGTCGCCGCGGGCGCCCTCGACGGCGGCCTCGAACATGTCGGTCCACCACAGCAGGATCTGTCTGGGGTCGCGGGCCCGCTCCTCCAGGTCGGGGGCGGGGCGGGCCTGTCCCGCGGCGAGTTCGACCATGCCCAGCCGGACCGCCTCCCACCAGGGCAGGGCGAAGGCGGGGGCGGGCGGGTCGGACGCCCGGTCGCCGTCCGGCCCGGGGGTTCCGCCCGGCGGGGGATCGGCGGGCCGCAGGGAGAGGGTGCGCACGGCCTCGCGGATCAGCGGGGTGTCGGGGAACCCGCGCGCGGTGACCGGGACGGTGGGCCCCGTCCAGCGGGCCAGGGCCAGGGCGTTGGCGTACAGGGGGCAGTGCGAGGCGGCGAAGGCCAGCTGTGTGCGGGGGTGCAGGCGCACCGGGCGGGCCGAGACCCGGGGCGGGTCCGGCGGGGGCGGGCGGTGAGAGGGCGTGTCCACTCCCGGATTCTCCTTACGAGGAGGGAACCGACGTCACCTTCTCTATCGCCCCGGGGCCGGGTCTCGGGCGGTTTTCCGTGACATCGGTCCGGAAAACCCGGCCGGCGGGGGCGGCGAACCGCGCGTTCGGTGGGAAAAGGGGCAGGTCGGCCGGTCCCGCCGGGGGCGGCCGGCCCGCCCCGTCCCGGCCGGGGTCAGTGGGCGGGCGGGGCCGGGGCCCAGCGGCCCGCGATCAGGTCCACGCTGCGGTCGGCCAGGTCCTGGCCCAGGGCGTCCAGTTCGTGCAGGGCGTCGCGGAACCGCGCCACCTGCCGGAACATCTCCCCGTGGCGGCGCTGCTCCTCCACCGGAAGGACCGGGAGGCGCGTGCGTGCCGGGTCCACGCGCAGGCTGCCGCGCGTACTGCTGCCGACCCGGGCGATGGTGCGGCTCTCGGCGGTGCTGGTGACGAACCCGGCCAGGAACCACGGGTCGACCGCGCCCGGGTTGGTGCGCACCACGTACAGGCCCGGCCCCGGGTAGGCGCCCGCGTCGGCCGCGGTGGCGACCCGGGCCACCGGGCGGGCGGCCACCGCGGGGATGAGCACGTCGCCCTCCTGGACCGGGGGGTTGCGCATGGGGTCGGCGTCGACCTCCTCGGTGCCCGAGGCGGGGCGGCCCCGGGCGACGTCCTCGCCGGAGATCACCCGGGCGGTGGTCCGGGCGTCCCCGGTCCGGTGGTCCCGGTCGGTGCGGCGGGCGGCGGGGCGTCGGATCGTCACGGACCCGGCCTTGGCCAGCTCCGCCAGGGTGACCACCCGGGTGGGCTCGGCGCCGGACTCCTCCCCGGGGGGCCGGGGCACCAGCGTGCGCAGGGCGCGCAGCGCGGACTCCACGCGGCGGCGGTCGCGGGCGAACGTCTCCAGGTCGACGGCGGCGCCGCGGGGGACGGGCAGGCGCGGGCGCGGGGTGAGGTCGACGTCCTCGTCCAGCAGGTCCACCACGTCCACGCCGCGGGCGACGCCGGGTTCCGCGACCGCGTCGGGGTCGGCGAGGAAGGCCCGCCACAGCCGGTCGACGCGGTCGACGACGGAGGCCTCGTCGGCGGGGGCGCCCGGGTCGTGGGGGGAGGTGTCGGCGAGCAGGACCGGCCCGGGGGCCCGCCCGGGTTCGGGGCGGCGCAGCACCCACAGCTGCAGGGGGACGGCGTAGTGGGCGGCCAGGCCCGGAGGCAGGGAGATGACGGCCCGGAACACGCCCGCGCGCAGCAGTTCGCGGCGGATGCGGCGCCCGGAGGGGCGGGCGGCGGCGCCGGGCGGCATTACCATCACGACGGAGCCGCCGGGGCGGGCCAGGGCCAGGCAGTGCTGGGCCCAGGCCAGGTCCGATTCCAGGCGCGGCGGGATCCCGTACACCCAGCGTTCGTCCTCGACGAGGTCCTCGGTGCCCCAGTTGCGTTCGCCGAAGGGCGGCGCGCACAGGACGGTGCCGGCGCCGCCGACGGGAGGTGCCGGGGAGCGCAGGGCGTCGCCGACCACCAGGTGCAGGCGGTGGTCCAGCAGGCCGGCGAACCCGGCGCGCAGGGCGGCCAGCCGGGCGGAGGGGGCGTCCCGGTCCTGTCCGTGCAGGGGGGAGTGCCCGGCCCGGCCCGCGGCGAGCAGGAGTTCGCCGCGTCCGCACGCGGGGTCGGCGACGGCGCCGTCGCCGGCCGCGGGTCCGGCGAGGCGGACCATGAGGTCGGCCAGGGCGGGCGGCAGGGTGTGGGAGCCGGAGGGGGCGCGCTGGTCCAGGTGGGCCAGCAGGCGTTCGAAGGCCGTGGCGGGGCTGCTGCCGCGGGCGGCGCGCACGGCGGCGTCGGCCAGGACGGGCAGCTGGGCCCGGGGCGGCGAGTCGGGCCCGACCAGGTGCTCCAGGCCCGCGTCGGCCAGGGACGCGGCGAACCCGGTGCGGGCGGCGTCGAACAGGGCGTCGGGGTCGGCGGCCCCGGCGGCGGGCGTGCCGTGGCGGTGCAGGTGCAGCAGCAGGATCCCGACCCAGGCCAGGGCGGACTCGGCGGGCATGGACGAGCGCAGGGAGTCCACCGCCTGCCACAGGCGCTGGTCGGGGTCGATGCTGGGGGCGCCGCGGTGGGCGGACAGCCAGCGTTCCACGGCGGCGAGGTCGAAGCGGGGGCTGCGGTCGGTGCCGCCGACCGGGCGCGGGAAGTCGTCGTGGCGCCGCCGCCAGTTGCTGACCGCTGTGGGTTTGACCCCGGCGATCCTGGCGATGTCGGCGGAGGTCACCTCCACGTCACCGGTGTCCATGAGGTGTCCCATCCACGCTGGCGAACGAACAGGGCACGAGTGTACACATGCGGTTCCGAACACCGGTCCGGGCACAGCCGAAAAGGTGGTTGGCCGGATTCACATCCGGTGCTCCGGGCGGGGGCGGGGACGGCGGCGGAGGCGTCGGTCCCGATTCGGACGAACACCCCGCACGGCGGCCCCGCGCGGTCTAGCTTCGTTTCCATGGCCGATGACACGATCGGGGCGTCCTACCCCGCAACGGTCCCCGCAGCCCTGGCGGAGACCCTGGAGAAACTCGATCTGCGCGAGGGGCTGCTCCGGGAGCTGCAGTGCTACCCGGAGGAGGCCGGCACCATCCTGGTGGAGACCGCCGAGCACCTGCTGCACGAGGGGGAGCGGGAGCAGGGGCTGCGGTTGCTGGAGGCCCTGCGCGACCACCCGCCGGCCCCCGAGGACGCCCAGTACGCCCTCATCGAGATCGCCCGCGACCTGCGCGAGCAGGGTCGGGGGACGGAGTCGGAGCGGATGGTGGAGGACCTGCTGCGCACCGGAGGGCTGCAGCCGGGCCCGGCCGGGCTGCTGGCCGACCTGTTCGAGGGCGACGGGGACCCGGTCCGGGCGCTGCACTGCTACAACATCGCGGCCCGGGAGCTGCTGGCCCACCCGGACGAGTCCCTGGCGGGGGCGAGCGTGTACGACATCGGCCCCCTGGTGGGGCGGGCCCGGCTGCGCGGCGAGGCCGGGCTGGAGCCGGACGGCCACGACCTGGTGGCGCTGGAGGCGGCCGGAAGGTTCTGGAGCGAGCGCCAGGGGGAGGCGTGGCCGCCCCCCGGACCGGGGGCCTGACGGCGCGGCCCCGGCCGCGGCGGCCCGCCCCGGCCGGGCCGATCGTGTGCCCGGAGCGGCCGCCCGACGGACCCCGGCGCCGCCCCACGGCGCCCGCCCGTGGCCTACGATGCTGTCCCTGAGGGTGCGTGCGGGCGCCCGGAGGTTTCTCTTTGGAGGGGTCCGTGGCCGTCGCACCGGGTTCGGGTGAGGGGCTCGTCCGCGTCGTCCCCGGGTCGCCGCTGGACGCCGCGCTGCCGATGGAGGGCGGGCGGGGCCGCCTGGCGGTGCGCGACGGCGTCGAGGGCGTCCTGCACTGCGCCCTGGTGATGGAGGACGTGCGGCTCACCGCCTCCGAACGCGTCGGCCTGGGCTGGCTGCTGCGCGAGCACCAGGAGTTCACGGCCTCCTCCTTCGTGCCCGGGGACGGTGCCGGGTTCGCGGAGCTGTGCGCCGGGCTGCGCGAGGGCGGCCCCGGCTGCGGGGTGGTCCTGGGCCTGCCCGGCGAGGGCCGCACCGCCACCGCGGTGGCCGCCCTGTCCCGGGCCGGGCTGGTGGTGCGGCCGCTGATGGCCGACACCGACGAGGACGACCCCTTCCAGGGGGTGTGGCCCGAGGAGGGGCGCGGCTACCTGGTGGACGTGTCCGGGGCCGGGCCGCTGCCGGACGCGTTCCTGCGCGCGCTGGGCGGCTTCGCCGGAGTCGCCGCCCACGGCGGGGCGGCCCTGGTGGTGGTCGCAGAGCCCGGGCAGTGGGACGCCGCCCCCGTCCCGGGGGCCGTGCACCTGCGGGTCCGGCCGCCCGAACGGCGGGAGGTGCTGGCCGCGCACCTGGGGTGCCTGCTGGGCGACCGCCACCGGGCGGCGCGCTGGGCGCGCGAGCTCGACGGGCGCGGGATGCTGCGCGGCGCGACCCCGGGGGAGGCGGCCGCCCTGGCCAGGAGCGCGCACGCCGTGCTCACCGGCCGCGAGCGCGGGGCGGGCGAACAGGAGCAGATCGCCCTGATCCGCGAACGGCACCGGGGCAGCGGCGAGGTCGCCGCCTGGTTCGCCGGCGCCACCGGCCCCGACGGGGTGTGGAGCCGGGTGGTGGTCGCGGCGCTGGCCGTCCTGGAGGGGGAGCCGGTCGAGGCCGCCCTGGCGGGCGCCCGTGGCCTGGCCGGGGAACTGGGGGTGGAGCCCCGGGAGACCGACGGCATCGCCGGGGCCGGCGTCGGGCCGACCCTGGAGCGCGTGGGGGCCCGGCGCACCGCCGCCGGAGAGGTGCTCTTCGAGCGGGAGGACCGCGCCGACGGGGTGCTGGAGCACCTGTGGGCCGAGCACCCGGGCGTGCGGTCGGCCCTGGTGCGGTGGGCGGCCGCCGAGGCGGTGCGCCGCGGCGGGGAGACCGCGCACCGGATCGGGGCCCGGCTGTTCTCGCTGTTCGACCGGTGCGACGCCCCGGCCGCGCTGGTGGGCCTGTTCGACGCCTGGGTGGGCGAGCCGGACCTGGTGGACGCGGTGGTGGCGCTGTCCTCGGCGGCCCTGGTGCACCCCCGGTTCGCGCGGGCGCTGCGCGAGCGCCTGTACGAGGAGGCCCGGGCGCCCGCATCGGTGGTCACGGCCCGCGTGGTGGCGCGGGTGTGCGCCGAGTACGGCAAGGCCGACCCGGTGGGCGCGCTGACCCGGCTGAAGTGGCTGGTGGAGGTGGACGAGGACGCCGAGGCCGCGCTGGGGGAGCTGGCCCGCCACGAGGGCCTGCACCCGGCTCTGGTGCGGGCGGCGCTGGAGTGGATCGGCGGCGCGCTGCCCTGGAACACCCAGGCGACCTCGCCGGTGCGGGCCGACGCCGGGGTGCGCCTGCTGGAGGGCCTGATGGCGGCCGAGGCCGATGGTGTGCCGGTGCTGCTGGCCCGGCACCTGCGCGAACCCGGCGAGGAGGGGGAGCGGCTGCTGGGCCCGGCCTGGTACGCGCTGCTGGAGTTCGGGGCGCACGAGCGGGTGCGCGGCGCCCTGAGGCCGTGGCTGCGGGCGGCGCTGGCCGACGCCGCCGGGTTCGACGAGGTGGTGTACACGCTGGGGTGCGCGGTGGCCGGGCTGGCCGGCGCGGAACCGGACGCGGTGGCGCGCCGGTCGGCACGCCTGGACCGGGCGCTGTCCGAGGCGTGCGCACGGGAGGGGCTGGAGCCGACCGAGGGCGAGCGGCTGCGGGAGGCCCTGGGGCTGGCCCCGGCCCGGGACCGTACCGCCTGACCCCCGTTCTGGCGCGGGGTCGCGGCACCTGCCCTCCGCCCCGGGCCAGGGCCGTGCGGCCTGACCCCTGCCCCCAGCTGGAGCCGCGGCGCCTGACTCCCGACCAGAACTGGAACCGCGGCGCCTGGCTCCCGCCCCGGGCCGGGACCGCAGCGCCTGGCTCCCGCCCTGGCCCGGGACCACGCCGCCTGACTCCTGCCCTGGCGCGGGGCCGTACCGTCTGATCTCCTCCCCGGCGCGGAGCCGAGGCGGGACCGGGCCCAAGGGCGGGGCGGTGCCCGGCGCGGCCGCCGACGGCGTTCCGGCTCGGGGCCGTGCCTTCTGCGGCCCGTACGGCGGCCCCCGGTCGCCGCGCCCGGGCGGCACGGGGCGTGGCGAGGCCCTGCGCCCGGGGGCGCGGCCGGCCCGTACGGGTCAGTCGGGCAGCAGGGCCCCGGCGGCGGGCGGGGTCGGGTCGGCCCACGGCAGCGGGGCCTCGGCGGCGACCTCGCGCATGCGCCGGTAGGCCGCGTCGTCGGAGGGGCGCGGCGCCCCGTCCTCGGCCAGCAGGTGGGTCAGCGGCGGGGCCGTACCGCCGTCGTCCAGGACCACCGTCTTCTGCCGGGCGCCGTCGCGCAGGGTCAGCCGCACCTCGGTGACGTTGTCCGCGCTGCGCAGGTGGAACAGCCCGGCCAGGTCCACCCGGCGGGCCAGGATCTGCTCGGTCAGCGGGGCGGGCAGGTGGCGCTGCCCCGACGGCGGGGTCAGGACGTGCCGGAAGGTCCCCATCGGCCGGGGGTCCTCCAGGTTGAACAGGTCCGCGCCGCGGGTGACCTCCACGACCTCCACCTTCACGGCGTGGGCGCCCTCCAGGAACCTGCGGTAGGCGGCCGAGTCCGACAGCGGGGCGCAGCGCAGCGACAGGCGCCCGCCCAGCCGGGCGTCCACGCACCGCTTGAGGTGGTCCAGCAGGATGGTCCCGGCGCCGCGGCCCTGGTGGCGCTCGGTCATCGCCAGGGCGTGCGCGCCGCCCCGGGGCACCACCAGCAGGGCGCGCAGGTGGGTGGTGGCGGCCTCCTGCGCCCCGTAGTGGTAGGGGTCCCGGTCCTCGGCGACGCTGCGGATGGTGCCCGGGGTGCCGAACCTGCCGTAGTCCAGCCGGATCTCGATCTCGCGGTCGCCGGTCCGGCGGTGGTCGCCCACCGACAGGTGGGAGCGGCGCTCGGGGTCGGTCACCGGTCTCTCCTGCAGTTCGCGCACGGCGCCGTGGAGGAGGTCGAGCAGGTCGGTCCCCTCGTCGTCGAGGCGGTCCACCGGAGGGTGGTCGTCCGGGCGTCCGGGCGGGGCCGCCCACAGCCGGTAAGCAGCGAAACCGTGAGTGGCCACGCATGTCCTTCACGTCGTCGGTCCGGGTGCGCGGCCCGGGCGGGCGGCGCGGAACACCAGGGTAATGGGGGTGCGGCGGTGGTGCGCCGAGTGCCGCGGCCGGGGACGCGGCCGGAGGCCGGCCGGGGCGTCCGTGTCACCGTGCGCCCCCGTGGACGCGGCACGGCGGGCCCGCCTCCCGGACGAACGCGGTGCGCGGGGCGGGGACGCGTGCCCGGGGTGCTCGGTGGACCGTTGCGCCGGTGTCGAAGGGGAACGGGCGGAGTGCCGAGGGCGGGGCGGGGCACAACACCGACCATGGGTGTATTGGTACTGGTCAGGCACGGACAGACCGAGTGGAGCAAGGGGCATCGGCATACCGGCCTCACGGATGTTCCACTGACGCGGGAGGGGGAGCGGCAGGCCGAGGCGCTGCGGCCGCTGCTGGCGGACCGCGGGATCGGGCGGGTGATCACCAGCCCGCTGAGCCGGGCGGCGCGCACCGCCGAACTCGCCGGTCTGACCGTGACGCGGACCGATCCCGACCTGCGGGAGTGGGACTACGGCGGATACGAGGGGGTGACCACCGAGGAGATCCGCCGGGAACGGCCCGGCTGGTACCTGTGGCGTGACGGGGTGGTCCCGGGCGATACCGGGCACCCCGGCGAGCAGGTGGAGGAGGTGGCGGCGCGGGTCGACCGGGTGCTGGCCCCGCTGGCCGCGGAGGTGGGGGACCCGGGGGTGGCGGACACGGCACTGGTGGCGCACGGCCACGTACTGCGGGTGCTCACGGCGCGGTGGCTGGGGCTGGAGGGCCGGGAGGGGGCGCTGTTCCGGCTGGGGACCGGGGCGGTGTGCACGCTGGACCGGGAACACGGTCGGCCGGTGATCTCCTCCTGGAACCTGGTGCCGTGACGGCCCGGGGCCGGGGATCGGGGACGTGCGGAGGGGCGCGCCCGGGGACCGGAGCGGGGGAGGGACGGATCTCCCACCGACGGTCAGGACCGGACGGACTGGGCGCCGGGGGTGGCCGTTGGCCTGGCGCCGCGTTCCCCGGTGAAGGGGTGGTCCTGTCAGGGGTGAGCAGGGGAAACTCGGGGCTCGACGGACCGGAATCGACGCCCGCCTCGTGGCGGGGTCGGTCGTTTCTTTTGACGTGAGGTCTATGCCACCGGTTCCTCAGGGGCCACATGAGGCCACTCTGGAACCTTTTGCCTCAACCCGTGCGAGACGGGGACGGCCGGGCCTCCTCATGAACAGGGGACATGGAGGAGACCCGACCGCCGAAGCCCCTTCTCCAGATGAGAGGGGCGGTATCCGCCGGTGGTTCCCCGGGGGCCGGGGGAGGCCGGGAACACGCGGCGAAGGCATGCGGACACGCAGGGTGCACCGCCGGTGGCAGGGTCTTCCATGAACGGAGGTCACGGAGGACCCCGCCACCTCGGCCCGCCGTCCGCGCGGGGGCTGCCGGAGGGCGGGCCGACGGTGGCGGCGGCACCGGAGGTGCGGGGTGCCGCCGCTAGGGGAAGGGTCTAGGCGGCGTTCTCGCGGTCGAGCGCCGCGCCCGGTCTGAGGCCGAAGGGCACGCCGAAGCCGGTGAGCCGGCCCGTGCGCTCCAGGCGGTCGAAGATCTCCTGGGTGACGTCGTGGTCGGGGGCCGACCGGGGCGGCCACCCGAAGTGCTCGGCCACGGTGGACCAGCTCGGTCCGTGCCCGTGGTCGGAGCGGTACCGGGCCACCCAGTCGACCACCTCGGCCGCGCGCCCGCCCAGCAGCGCGTCGGCGCGCTCGGACACCGGGGTGTCCAGCGGCGTCGTCGCCGGGGAGGTCCGCGGCGGGGTCGGCGGCGGCGGGGCCAGGGGTGCCAGCCAGGCGGTGGTCTCGCCCAGCTCCGCCTCGATGACCGCGCCGTCGTCGCGGACCGACACGATCCACTCGATGCGCTCCAGCCACTCCAGCAGCTCGGTGAGCTCGTCGGGGCCCGACAGCGCGCACGCCACGGTGACCTCCACCCGGGGGACCCGGATGCGGCCGCCGGGCAGGGCGCGCGACGCCAGGTAGGCGCCGGTCAGACGGAGCCGGTTGGGCTTCTTGCGCATCTTCTTGTGCCCCATCGCCCGGCCCACCCAGCCCGAGGCGCGCGAACGCACGCCCTGGCCGATGTTCCAGGGATTGCCCTGGAGGTCGGGCAGGTCGCACAGCGCCGGGTCGGAGGGGTGGGACTCGATCACCCGCTCGGGGGTGGTGACCAGCCAGCCCGAGGCGATCAGGTCGCCGAGCGAGGCGCGCGGGTCCTCCAGGCGCAGGATCCGCATGTCCTGTCCGAGCAGGTAGACCGCTCCGCGGATCGCCCCCCGCAGGGCGCAGACCAGGGCGAGGTAGCGGCTGTCGGGGTCGCCGCCCACCTGCTTGGCGGCGACGTAGGCCCATACCTCCCGCAGGAACTCCATCTTGTGCAGGGTGATGGGCAGGTCCCGGTTGGGGTGCGGGGTCGGCGGGGGCGGCCCCTCCCGGCGCCTGGGCGGCTTGGGCGGCCAACCCGGAGGGTTGACCACACCCTGCTCGTGGCAGCGGACGCACTCCATCGCCGCGGCCAGGTCCGGATTGGGCCTGTGGAACCGTGGTCGCCGGACCTGACCGGCGGGGGCCGTCCCCGGGGTCCCGTTGTGCTGCGTCATGGCAAGGAGACTAGCGGTACCGGTCCCGCGGGGAGCGGTTGTCGGAGGGAATCCCGGGGGCGACCCGTAATCCGAATAACCCTCTCGCGGAGCCGCGGGATCCGGTATGGGGCGCCGCGGGGCGCCGGTCGCGGTGGTGGCGCGCGGGGCCGGGTCACGGGGAGGCGCCCTCCCCCTGCGGACACCACCCCCGGTAGGGGCAGGTCCGGCAGGCCGGTCCGGGCACGGGGGCGTAAACCCGGTCGCGGTGCCAGGGGGCGACCAGCGCGCGGACGGTGCGCTCGGCGGCCGCCAGGACCTGCGGCGAGGCCGGGTCCATGGTGTCGACGCGGGCGCCGTCGGGGCCGAGGACCTCCACCTCCACCGCCGGTTCGGGGCCGGCGGCGATCACCCCGGAGGCGAAGAACAGCACCCCCAGGGCGGCGCGCGGGTCCTGCGCGAAGAGCGCGGGGCCGGTCGCCCCGGGCGGTCCCTCCTCGGAGATCAGGACGCTGCGGTGGACCCAGGAGCCGCGCCGGTGGTGCAGGACGTCGGTGCGGTACACCACCAGCACGTCGGCCTCGGTGTCGTCGGCGGTCAGGGTGGGCCCGGAACGCACGTGGTCGCCCGCGGGCAGGTCGCGCAGCGGGCACACGGGGATGTGCGCGGCGAGCAGGGCGGCGGCCCGCCGGGCCCGCGCGCCGAACAGCCGCCGTCCGGCGCACGCCCACCGCGCGGGGTCCACCGGCAGGTCGGCGGGCTCGCAGGCCCGTCGCGGCAGCCGTTCGTGCGCCCGCTCCAACCAGGCCCGCACCGCCCCCGCCACCACCCCGTCCCCGGGCCCGCCCGGCGGCGGGCCGCCGCCGGACCCACCGCCCGCGCCTGGACGCTCGGCCCCCGCGGCCCGAGAGGGAACGCGCTCCCCGGGCTCCCCGCCACCGGCCCGCCCCGGGACCGCCGGCGCCACGTCCTCGCCATGCGGGGCGGGCACACCGTGCGGGAGGTCCTCGGCGCGCAGGGCGGAAACGTTGCGCGGAACGGCCTCATCGCGCTGGCCGGGTACGCCGCATGGGGCGGGTATGCCGCGCGGTGCGACCTCCTCGTGTGGGGCGGGCGTGCCGCGCTGGATGTCCTCGTCGTGCGGGGCGGGGGCTCCGTATGGGACGGGTGTACCGCGGGGTGCGTCCTCGCTGCGTGGGGTGGTCTCGCTGTGCGGGGCGGGCACCCCGCGTGGGGCGGGTTCGCTGTGAGGGACGGCTATGCCGCGAAGGGCGGGAACCGCACCCTCGGGCACGGGGCCGGCTTCCCGCGCGCCCGGGCGGTGGGCGGGGCTTCCGGACGGGCCGGTTGCTCCGGGCATGCCGGACGCGGCGGCGGCACGGGGGGCGGGCCCGGCGCCTCCTGGTGCGGGCGGCGGCGCCGGTGGCCGGAGGCCGGTGGGGGCTGAGGGAAGGCCCAGGGCGCGGAAGTGGGCGCGGGCCGGGCAGAGGGCGTGCTCGCGGGTGGTGGCCGGGGACCAGGAGCGGCGTTCGCCGCCCGGTCCCAGGCCCAGCAGCCCCGGGGCGCGGGGCAGGCGGCCGCAGCCGCTGCGGACGGCGCAGGCCAGGCAGTCCGCCCCCGGGGCGCGGGCCCCGCCGACCAGGGCGGAGCGCAGCCCCTCGCGGCCCCGGGCGACGAACAGCGCCTCGGCGTCGGCGGCGGTGCCGTCGAACCGGACCTCCGTGGCGCCGTCCAGGCACGACACGCGGATCACCCGCACCCGCTCCGGCGGGTCGTCGCGGCGGCGCATCGGGTACGGGGCGCCGCCGTGGAAGCGCTCCGGGGCCGCGGCGTAGGCCTCCCGGTCGACCGGTGCCCCCGTGGCCAGCACGTACGCGGCGACCGCGAGCCCCGCGTCGGCGGGCGCCCGGCGCAGTCGGCCCGGCACCGGCACCCACAGTTCGCGGACCGCGCCGAGGGTGTAGCAGCGGCCGGTGGCGCGCACCTCGTACGGGCGGCGGTGCCGGGCCCCGCGTTCGGGCATGTACTGGCGCACCCGGAAGTCGGGGACGGGGGTGCGCCCGGCGGTCGCCGCCAGGTGGGTGCGGGCGGCGTGGCGCACCCACCGGCGCACCCCCTCGTGCACGGGCGGCACCCGCTCGCCCAGCACGGTGACCGGCGGACGCCCCGGCGGCGGATGGGCGCAGGCCCGCTCCAGCGACCAGCCCCGGTGCTCGACCAGGTCCAGGACGGCGTGCAGGACGGCCGCGGGCACCTCCCGCGGCCGGTGGCGGGCTGGGCCCAGGGAGAGGTCCGCCCGCACCCGGCGGTGCGCCGGGCAGCCGCCGAGGGGGAGGACGGCGGTGTCGCTGAGGAGGCGGACGACGGGAGGGTGACCGGTGTCGGTGGTCATGTGCGGCACCTTCCGGAGGGCTTCTCCCCAAAGGGTGGCACGGACGGCGGGATCGTGCCGGGGGCCTGTGGACAACCCTTCCGGCCGCTGCGGCCGGGGGTTCCGCGCGGCCCGTCCCCGAACGCGCTCCGTGACGGCCGCGGCCCGGCGCCGGGCTCGGATCCGCTGTTCGGAGGGGGCGGCACGGCCGATCCGAGGAGGGGATGAACCCACGTAAAAAGTCACTCACGGTGACGTTTTCGGCGCCTTGGGAGGCGCGGCGAACCCACACGCCGCCCCCTCCGATCATGTTGAATGTCGACCATGATCGTGCGTCGAGTACTTCCCGATGAGATGAGCGCCGTCAGCGAGCTGCGGGTGATCGCCTATACGGCCGACGGACTGTTGGATGTCAACCCGGTCTACGTCGAGACGCTGCGGCTGCTGGGCACCGACGGTGAGGGCGAGGTCCTGGTCGCCGAGGACGGCGGTCGCCTGCTGGGGACGATCATGTTCGAGCCCTGGTCCCCGCGCAGCGAGATCGCCCGGGGCGCGGACGAGGCGGAGGTGCGCGCGTTCGCGGTCGCGCCCCAGGCCCGGGGCCGGGGGGTGGGCCGCGCCCTGGTCAACGCGCTGGTGGAGCGGGCCCGCGAGGAGGGCGTCTCCCGGCTGCTGCTGTCCACCCAGCCGCAGATGCTCTCGGCCCAGTACGTCTACCGGGCGCGCGGGTTCGTCCGGGTGCCCGAGCGCGACTGGTCCCCGCTGCCCGACGTCACGCTGCTCACCTACGAGCTGGTGATCAAGGACTGAGGGCGGGGCCGGGCCGCCCGCCCGCGGCCCGGCGGTCAGCCCGCGCGGACCCGGCGGGCCGCCCGGGCCAGGTCCAGCCCCAGCTCCCCGTCGGCCAGGCGGTCCAGGACGCCGTCGGCGGCCGGATGCCCGGACGCGCGCACCGAGCGGACGAACCGGGTGGCGTGCGGGGCCAGCCGCTCCCGATCGCCGGCGGGCAGCGGGAGCCCCGCCTCGGCGAGCGCGGCGTAGTCGTCCAGCAGGGCCCACGCGGTGACCGGCGAGGTCGGCGGTTCGGGGGTGCCCGGCCGCAGCCGCCGCACCCACCCGCCGAGCACCGGGTGGTTCAGGTGGGCGCGCAGGGCGACCTCCGGGTCCGCGCCGCGCTCGGCCAGCAGCGCGAAGACCTTCCTGCGCCGGTGCCAGGCCCGGGGCTCGGTGCAGGCCTGGAGCAGTTCCCCGGCGACGGCGCCGATGTCGCGGTCCCGGGCCCACCGGTCCAACAGCCCGTCGGTGTCCACCGGGCGGCCCTCCTCCAGCAGGGCCAGCACCTCGCGGACGCCCATGTCGGAGATGGCGCGGGTCACCCGCACGGCGGCGCCCGCGCGCTGCAGCTGGCGCACCATGAAGTGGTCGCCCAGCCGCGCGATGCGGAACCGCCCGCCGGCGCGGTGCACCGCGTCCAGCTCGGCCAGTACCTCCAGGGCCGCGCGCACCCGCTCGGGACCGGCCCCGCCCCGCCCGCGGTAGGCGGCGGCCACCTCGGCGGCGGTGCGCTCGCGGCCCGACAGGAACAGGTCGGTGAGCGCCAGCAGAGCGGCGGTGCCGTGCTCGGCGGCCATCGCGGGCAGTGCGTCGGCCCAGGCGTCGGCGACCGCCCCGGGCACCCCCGAGGACCAGGCGTAGGCGGCGCGCCCGGTGAGCACCCGGGTGTAGGTGGTGCGCAGCAGCCGGGCGGCGCGGGCCACGCAGAACAGGTGGTCGACGTCGGCCGGCGTCGTCTCCAGGTGGGCGGCGGCCGCCAGTACGTCCTCGGCGCACAGGGCGTCGCGGCCCCCGGGGTCGGGGCGCAGCACCCTGCCCCGGTCGACCCACACGGTCAGGCGGGCGGCGTCGGCCAGGGTGCGGCAGCGGCGGGCGGCGTCGTCCAGGTCCCCGGGCTCCGCGGGGGTGACCGGGCGCGGCGGCGCCTCCTCGAACCGGTCCGCCAGCACCGGTGCGGCCGCCGGGACGGCGGCGGGGGCGGCGTCGGAGCACGGGTCCAGGTCGGCCTCCTCGACGGCGGCCCGCAGCCGCCGCGGGCTCTCGTCGGAGAGCAGGCCGCCCTGGTCGACCAGGTGGTCGCACCAGGTCAGCCAGGTCGAGCGCAGCACCTCGGCGCCCCCGCCCGACCCGTCGGCGCCGCGCAGGCCGTCGAGGGGCAGGGCCCCGGCGCGCACCGCGCGCGCCACCTCCCGGACGTCGTCGACGCACCAGTCCCCGGGCTCGGGCGCCCCGAGGTCCCGGTGGGCGGTGAGCAGCAGGGCCAGGGCGCCGGGGTCCGGGGCGGGTCCGGTGTCGGCGTCCTCCGCCCAGTCGAGGCAGGCCCGCACCGCGGAGGCGACGCCCTGGGTCATCGCCCCCTCACCGAAAGTGGTGGTACTCACGGCTTCAGACTAGCCGTGCGCGGAACCCGCGGGGCCGGGAACCCCGAAAACGCACCAGGTCCGGGCACCGGTCACCCGCACAGGGCGCGTGGACCCGGGGCCCGCGCTCACCCCGCCATGGAGAAGCCCGGGTCGCCGCTCACCCCCAGGCCGTCGACGTACCCGGTGATCCGCTCCACCGCCGCCCGGTACACCTCCCGTTCGTGCCCGGGCAGGTCGGGCGAGGCCAGCTCGTCGGCCAGGTCCACCACGCGCAGCGGCTCCAGGGCGACCCAGGTCGGCCGCATCTCCAGCGCGGACGACTCCCAGACCCCGGGCTCCACCTCGGTGAACTCCACCCGGGCCAGCACGCCTTCGCGGCGCGAGTCGATGGGCGGGGACGACTGCCCGGCGACCTGGTTGCCCAGCCCGTAGACCACCCATTCGCCGCCGATCCGCTCCGCCGACTGCACCACGTGCGCGTGGTGGCCCAGGATCAGGTCGATGTCGGGGGAGGCGATCAGGTCGGACAGTCCCAGCTGGAACCCGTCGGCCTCGTGCGCGTACTCGGTGCCCCAGTGCATCGACAGCACCACGATCTGCGCGCCCAGCTCCCGGGCCAGCGCCGCCTCGGCGCGGATGGCCTCCTCGTCGATGAGGTCGGCCATCCACTCCTTGCCCTCCGGCGGCAGGAACCCGTTGAAGCCGTAGGTGTAGGACAGGTGCGCGACCGGTACCGGGTCGCCCCCGTCGGCGGGTTCGACCCGATAGATCCGCGGATCCCGCGACTCCTGCTCGGTGCGGGCGCTGCCCGCCGCGCCCAGCCCGGCCGCCTCCAGGGCGTCCAGGGTGCGGACCACTCCGGCCTCGCCGTTGTCCAGGGTGTGGTTGGAGGCGGTCGAGCAGCCGTCGTAACCGGAGTCGGCGAGCCCCTGGGCGACCTGCGGGGGTGCGCTGAACACGGGGTATCCGCTGAAGGGCCCCTCCTCCGGGGCCAGGGGCACCTCCAGGTGGCACAGGGCCAGGTCGGCGCCCTCCAGGGCGGGGAAGATGCCGGAGAAGAGCGGGGCGAAGTCGAACTCGCCGCCCCCGTCCTGCCGGGCCTGCTCCCAGACCGAGGCGTGCACCAGTACGTCGCCGCCGCCGATCACGCTCAGGGTGCGGGGGACGTGCGCGGTGGGGGAGGGGCCCGGCGGGGCCGCGCCGGCGGTGTTCTCCACCCGGGGGGCGGAGCAGGCGGTCGGGGCCAGGGTCGCCGCGGTCAGCAGGGACAGGATGCGCAGGCCGGTCCGGGTCATCGTCCCACGGTAGGAACGAAGTGGGTGATAAGGGTGGTCAGCGGTGTCATCGGTGGCAAAGGGATAAAACGCCTTTTAACGTGATGAAACCGTTCCAAGGAAGCAGAAAGGCGAACGCTCTCCTTTCATGTCCCCTCCGGTGTAGGGATGCGGGCGAGGACGGATCATCCGATGGCACCGTCCGAGAGCAAGGTTTGACCCCGCTCGCATATGAGCACATAGGAATGGGAATCGGTCCCGTTCCCCCTTTAGTGTGCTTTCGCCCCAGGAGGACACTCGTGACCGACGACCCCGTCACGACAGCCCGTCCCCACCAGGAGGAATGGCCCGCCGGGCTGGACGTGCAGGACCTGCTCGCCCAGGGATGGCGCCCCACACCCTTCCTCCAGTTCATCCTCAAGGTCCACAGCCGCTGCAACCTCGCCTGCGACTACTGCTACATGTACGAGATGGCAGACCAGGGGTGGCGCCGCCAACCCCGGCGGATGGCCCGGCCGATCGTCGACAGGGTCGCCGAACGCATCGCCGAGCACGCCCGCGCCTACGGCCGCTCCCGGGTGGACGTCATCCTCCACGGCGGCGAACCCCTGCTGGCCGGGGTGGACCACCTCCGCTACGTCGCCGACGCCCTGCACAAGACCTGCGACCCCGACGTGCACGTGTCCCTGCGCCTGCAGACCAACGGCGTCCTCATCGACGACGCCTTCCTCGACCTGTTCGAGGAGGAGGGGATCCGTGTCGGCGTCAGCATCGACGGCGCCGAGGAGGACCACGACCGCCACCGCCGACGCGCCAACGGACGCGGTACCCATGCCGAGGTCAGGGCAGGGCTGGAGCGCCTCAACGGTCGCCGCCTGCTCTCCGGGCTGCTCGCCACCGTCGACCTGGAGTCCGACCCCGTCACGACCTACGAGGCACTGCTGGAGTTCGACCCGCCCGGTGTCGACTTCCTGCTGCCCCACGGCACCTGGGACGCGCCGCCCCCGGGGCTGACGGGGGAGGGCACCCCCTACGGCGACTGGCTGGTCGCCGTCTTCGACCGCTGGTACGGGGCACCCGTGCGGGAGACCGACATCCGCCTGTTCACCGAGATCATCCGACTCGTCCTGGGCTCCCACTCGCGCACGGAGACCATCGGCCTGTCCCCGGCCGCCATGGCGGTGATCGAGACCGATGGGTCGATCGAACAGGTCGACACCCTCAAGGCCGTGGCCGAGGGGGCTGCCGCCACCTCCTTCCACACCCTCACCCACAGCTTCGCCGAAGCCCTGTACTCACCGGGCATCGTCGCCCGGCAGATCGGCCTGCGCGCCCTGAGCGCCACCTGCACGGCCTGTCCCCTGGTCCGGGTGTGCGGCGGGGGCCTGTACACGCACCGCTACCGGAGCGGCAGCGGCTTCCGCAACCCGTCCGTGTACTGCGCGGACCTGGCACGCCTGATCACCCATGTCCACCGCGCCGTGGCCGCCGACGTGGCCCGCATCCGGGAAGAGGAGGCGGTCTGATCCGCCCCCTTCCCCAAGGGTGCGGCTCCCCACGGGGGTGCGGACCGGGCCGGTCGTGCGTTCCGGAACACACGACCGGCCCCGGTATCAGATCGGGATGGGGTCGAAGTCGAAGTGCAGCCGCCGTCCGTTGAGGAAGGCCTGGGTGAACTGGTGCTCGCGACCGTGGACCCGGACGAACAGCGGCTCGACCTGCTCGCGCAGCGCCTCCGCCTGCTCCGCCTCGTCCTCGGCCCGCAGATCCAGGGAGAGGTTGGCGGCGCAGTTGAGGGTCAGCGGGTGCTCCTCGCCGAGCAGCGCGCGAAGCCGTCGCAGGGTGCCTCTTCCCAGGAGGGCCGCGTTCTTGGAGTCCCCGAGTTCGGCCAGGTCGCCGGCCAGGTTCAGGGCGACGCCCAGGGAGAAGTGGTGGTCGCGGCCCAATTTGGCCTCCAGGCCCGCCAGGGACTTCTCGTTGAGCTGCCGGGCGCGTTCGGGGTCTCCCAGCATTCTGTACAGGAGGGCGACGTTGCTGGTGCAGCCGTGGTTGTAGGGGTGGGCGGCACCGTAGACGCTGTCGTAGCGCTGGTCGGTGTCCTCTGCCAGCTGCAGGGCCTCGCTCAGCGCCCCGGACATGCGCCAGGTGTTGGCCAGGCACATCGCCGCGGCCAGCGTGTGCGGATGGTCCAGGTTGTACAGCCGCAGGTGCCGGGAATGGCCGTCCTGGGCCAGGTCCAGGGCATGGTCCACGTCCCCCTGCAACCGAAGGGAGGTGGCCAGGTCGATCTGGACCCGGAGCGTACGCGGATGATCGGCGCCGAGCTGTTCGCGCCCGTAGGCCAGGGCGTCCTCTCCCAGGTCGCAGGCCTCGGTGTAGTTCCCCAGGAGCCGCATGACGATGGACAGGCCCGTGAGGTAGGCCAGCAGGATCGGTGACCCGGGCGTCCGTGTCTGCCGGTTGTGCAGCAGGTAGACGCGCTCACTGAGCTCCCTGGCCTTCTCGAACTCACTGGTGAGCGTGTAATCGATGGACAGGTTGTGCATGGCGCGCAGAGTCGCGGGATCCGTGGGGCCCAGGGCCTCCTTGTGGAGTTCCAGGGTCTGTTCGGCATGGGTCCGCGCTTGGTGGAAGTCCCCCGCCGCCTGCATGTCGGCGCCCAGACCCGAGAGTGCCATCAGGGTCAGGGGGTGGCTGCGTCCCAGGTGCTCCTCCGCCCGCTCCAACAGCGACCGGTTCAGGTCGTAGGCCTCCTGGTAGCGGCCCGACTCGCGCAGCCGGTTGCCGTACTTGATCTGAGCCTCCAGCACCTCCGGGATGTTCGGGCCGGAGTCCGCCGTCCAGCGGTCGATGAAGCCGCTCGCGTAGCGTTCGACCATCGAGTAGTTCCCCGAGGCGTACAGGAAGTCCAGGATGCCCAGAGCGAACTGGCGGACGTCGGCGAAGGTGCTCTCGGCGACGTTCGAAGGGTTCAGGTGCGGGATGAGCTCGAGGTAACGCGCACGGGAGGTCTGGTCGACCAGGTTGGGAGGGGCCGCAGCCGCCAGGAGGACCCAGACCTCCTCGCGGATGGGACGCCGCTGCTCCTCGCTCAGCTCCGCTCGCACCAGGGCCTGGATCAGCCGGTGCACCTGGATGGTGCGGTTGGCGTTGTCCAGCCGGATCAGGGCGTAGCGGGCCAGGTGGCCGATGGCGCGGCTCAGCCGGATGGGATTGTTCAGCAGCTCCGTCATCACCGGGCGGATCCGCTCGTCCTCCATCGGGAAGAAGATGTCCCGGGGAATGGGGTCGGGACCGAAGAACGAGCAGCATCGGAGCAGTTCCGTGGCCTCGGGCAGGTTCTCCTGGAGCTTGCTCACCGACAGCTGCCAGGCGGCGGTCATGGGCGCCGGGTACTCGGACGGCTTGCCCTCGCGCAGCAGGGAGGCCGGCTGGTCGGCGAGCAGCCTCAGGTACTCGGCGTTGGACATGCCCGTTTCCGCACGCAGGGCGCCGGCCTGTTCCAGGGCCAGTGGGAGGTGCCCCAGCGCCTCCGAGAGCTCCTCGGCCTCCTTGCGGCTGATGCCGCGCGGGATGCGCTTCTTGAGGAACTCCACACTCTCGGACTCGGGGAAGACGTCGACGGAAACGGTCTCGGCGATCGCCTCCCAGCGATGGTTGCGGGAGGTGATGAGCACATGCCCGTTTTCCCCGCCCTCGGGGATGACGTTGTGCAGGTCCTCGGGCTCATCCGCGTTGTCGTAGATCAGGAGCCACCTGCTGTGCGGTTCCCCCCGGCGGAGTGCGTCCAGGACGTTCTCTGAAGCCTCCTCGATGCCGGAGGAGTTCGCTCCGGGCAGGCCCAGGTAGGGGGCCAGGTGCGCGAGGGATGAGCGCACCAGGCCCGGCTGGTCGGCGTTGATCCACCACACCACGTCGTATTCGTGCCGGTAGAGATGGGCGTACTCCACCGCCATGAGGGTCTTGCCGACACCGCCGTAGCCGTGGAGCGCGTGCGGAACGACGGCGGTGATCTGGTTCATCAGCCCCGACCTGAGCTGTTCGAGCTGCCGGGTTCGTCCGGTGAAGTTCTTGCTGCGTGATGGCACCCCGCCCCAGACCTCGGGAAGGCGTTCGGAGGTCCGGTTGCTCTTCGGCTTGTGCACATCGGTCACTCGGTTATCCTCCGGATTCACATATGTCACACCGGAAACTTCTCTTCTGATTCCGGTTCGGGGGCAGATTGCGGTTCGGGGCTTCCGATTCCCGGTGTATTAATGAAGACAGGTGGACTTCAGGGTAGGACATCGACCAGTGGAAGGACAGTGGGGAGAGGGCTGGAAAGTTCACGGGAGGCGCGCGACAATGGTCTGTGAAAGTCGTCGAACATCGCACTTGCCCAGGTGCGGGGAAGAGTGGACGGTGAGAATCCAGGAACCGGTCGGGTGTCTTCCCGAGCTCCCCATCTCGGGATGGACCTTGCACGACGTGGACGCCTTCGGCGAGACCGCCATCGCAGCCGCGCTGCGGACGATCCTCGATCCTGAAGGAGCGGACGGCGAAGCCGTGGCCGCCTTCGAGAACGACAAGTAGGGGAGGGGGACCGCGCTCCGGCGCGGTGCCGGGGCGGCGGTGTCCACGAGGCTTCCGGGACCGGCGCCTCTGCTCAGGGGCGGCGGATTCCGTGCGGGAGCCGTTCCGGTTCGCGAGGGCGGCCGGGCGGGATTCGCCCCCACTTCTCGCACGGTTGCTTCCGACGTTCTGTTGTCGCTGGTCAGGTGCTATTCCATGAAACAAGACGACATCGATCGTGAGAAGCCCCCGGGGCCGTTCATCGGTTCGCGGCCTTTCCGTGCCCTGGATCGCCTTTTCTTTCACGGACGCGAGAAAGAGACCGCGGAACTCGTCTCCGCGTGGCGGAACCACCGCCTCACCGTTCTGCACGGCGACACGGGGGTCGGGAAGACCTCCCTGCTGCACGCGGGCGCCGTCCCCGCGATCACCGACCGGGCCGGAGAAGTGCTGGCCGACGGCGGCCGGCGGTGGTCGGACGCGGGGCTGCCCGCCGCCGTCCTGCCCGACCAGAACCCCTACACCCGCGCGCTGGTCTCCTCCTGGGACCCCGACGGCCCTCCCGGCCGCTCCGTCGCGGACCTGGTCCGTGCCCGCGCCCGCGCCGACCGTTACGGTCTGCCGGTCCCGGTGTTCGCGGCCGTGGACCGGCTGGAGTTCCTCCTGCGCCCCGGCGGAGCGGACGAACAGAGCCGGCGCGACCTGCTGGAGGAGCTGTTCTCCTGCCTGGAGGAACCGGGGGAGCTGCGCCTGCTGCTCTGCGTGCGGGCCGACCACTGGGACGAACTGCGCGGCCTGCTCGACAAGCACGCCCTGCGGTTCGCCGAGGTCTCCCTGGGCCCGCTGTCGGTCCGGGCCGCGGCCGACGCCGTCGACCGCTCCCTGGAACGCGTGGGGCACGGACTGGACCCGGGACAGGGACGGCTGCTCGCCCGGGCGCTGGCCGCCGCGGCCCCGGGAGGGGACGGCGACGGGACAGTGGACCCGGGGCTGCTCCAGCTCGCCGGCCGGGCGATGTGGGAGGAACGCGCCGACCGGGACCGGTCCCTCAGCGGGGATCCGGACACCGACACCGACCGGGCCCTGCGCGCCCATACGGCCCGCGTCCTGGCGGAGACGGCGGCCGAGTGCCTCCTGTCCCCCCGCGCGCTGCGGGGCTGGCTCGACCGCGTCCTGGCGTCGGGGGACCAGGGGATGCGGCCCTTCTGCGGCGGCGAGAACGCCGCCCGCGCGCTCCAGGACGGGCACCTGCTGACCCGGCACCACGCCGACGGCGCCTATGTGGTGCGGCACCCCCGCCTGGCCGGGCCCCTGGCCTCCCCGGGCCGGCTTCCCGAGATCCCCCGCGACGCCGGCGCCCACTTCTCCTTCGCGTGCCGCAACAGGGAGCAGGGCGATCTCCCGGTGGCCCGCGAGCACGCGCGCAGGGCCCTGGCCGCCCGGCCGGTGCCCCGGTCCGGGGGGCGCGCCCGGATCGTCTCCCTGCTCGGCGACCTGGCCTTCCAGGAGGGCGACCTCCCCTCCGCGGCCCGTCTGTACCAGGAGGCGGCCGGCCTGTGGGCCTCGGCGGGGGAGGGCACGGCCGTGGGGTACGTCCTGGTCGCACAGGCCCGCTGCCTGCTGCTGGCCCGCGACCGGCCCGCCGCGCTGAACGTCCTCGGGGCCTCGGCCGGCCGGGCCGGCACCGACCCCGGGCTGCAGACGGGCCTGGGCCAGGCCCTGTGGCACGCGGGCCAGGCCGAGTCGGCCCTGGACGTCCTGGACAGGGTGCTGGCCCGCGACGCGACCAGCACCGAGGCCCGCCGGACCCGGGGCGAGATCCTCGCCGACCAGGGGGAGGCCGCCTCCGCGCTGCGCGACCTGGAACGTCTGCGGACCCCGGACAGCCCGTCCACCCGGACCGCCCGGGCCCTGGCCCAGGCCACCCTGTCCGGTGTCGGCACCTGGTCGGAGGAGCTGGACGAGGCCCTGGCCCAGGCCCCCGACAGCGGCCCTGTCCTGCTGCGCGCGGCCCGGGTGCGACGCCTGCGCGGGGACCGCGACCTCGCCGCCCGGCTGGCGGTACGCGCGGTCAGGGCGCACCATCCGCCCCTGCCACCGCACCAGGTGTCCACCGCCGCGCGGCTGTCGGAGGAGGGGTGACGGGAGTCCTGGCCCAGCTGTCCGATCCGACCGTGCTCGTCGCGCTCATCACGGGGGTGACCACCGCGACGGCCACCATCACCGCCTCGGCCGTCACCGGCGGGCGGGCGGTCAGGGCCGAGGGCGAACGGGCCCGCCACGCCCTGGAGGCCGAGCGCGTCCGCTGGGAGCGGGAGGACCGGGACCGCGGGGCGGAGTCCTTCGAGCAGCGGGTCGACGACGTCCGCAGCACGGTGCTGCGCTTCAACGTCACCGCCCGGTGGATCCTGCACGTGCGCAGGACGGGTCCCTCGGGACAGGGAGGGGACGACCTGGCCGGGCTGCTGGAGCGGCTGCCCGACGAGGTGTTCGCCGCGCTCACCGCCGTCGAGCGGCTGCGGACGGCCCTGCCCGAGCGGGAGCGCGGCCTGGCCGCGGAGCTGGCGGGGGCGGTGGAGGAGGTCTCGACCCGGGTGATCTCGCGGGAGCACATCACCCCCGACGAGATCAGGGAAGGGCCGGACGCGGCGCTGCGGCGCCTGCTGGACGCGGTCTCCCCGCCGCCGACCGTTCCAGAACAGGGAGCAGGAGCGTGACGGCCAGCGCGACCACCCCGACCCCGGCCAGCAGCAGCACGGAGGCCGTCCTCGGGGACAGGTACTCCAGCAGGTAGCCGCCGCACACCATGCCCAGGGGCAGGGCGCCGCTGGTGAAGACCCGGTCGGTGCCGACGACCCGGCCCAGGAGCCGCGGGGGGACGTGCAGGGCGCGGTAGGTGCCGCGCGTGACGTTGATGTGGGCGCCGACGAACCCGATGGTCCCCCAGGTCAGGGGCAGCCCCACCATGAGCCAGTGCGGGTCCAGGCTCAGGGCCAGCACCAGCACGCCCAGGGACAGCACCCAGGTCCACACGCACAGGGCCACCATGCGCGGGACCGAGACCCTGCTCACCAGGTGCGGCGCCAGGGCCGAGCCGAGCAGCCCCCCGACCCCGGTGGCCGCCAGGATCGCGCCGATGAGGTGGGGCGGCAGCCCCCGGTCGGTGGCCACCAGCATGATGACCAGCCACACCACCTGGAACACGGCGTTGGTGACGGCGCACACCACGAGCGTCAGCGTCAGCAGGCGGTCGCGGAGCAGCAGGACCAGTCCGGCGGAGAACTCGCGGACCAGGGAAGGGCGCCGATCGGGCGCGGGCCCGTCCTCCGGGCGCATCCCGCGCGGAAGGAAGACGGTCCCCGCCAGCACGCACAGCGACACGACGGCGTTGGACAGCACGGGCGCCCACGCCGCCAGCCCGAACAGGAACCCGCCCAGGGGCCGGCCGATCATCTGGGTGCCGTGGACGTGGGCCTCGTTCTTGGCGGAGGCGGCGGCGAGCTCGCTCCTGGGCACCAGGCAGGGGACGGCGATGGTCGCCGCCGCCTCGAACAGCGTCGAGCAGACGGCGTGCAGAGCCGTCGCCGCGGCGAGCAGGTGGACCGGCGCCGACCACAGGACTACCGGGGCCACCAGCAGGACGATGACCATGAGCCGCCCCGTCTGGGCGGCCAGCATCATCCGGCGCGGGTCCCCGCGGTCGGCCAGGACCCCCAGGGGCAGGTGCAGCACGAGGTTGGGGACCAGCCCGGCCGCGGCGATCCAGGCCGCCGTCACGGGCGAACCCGACTGCGCCAGGGCGAGCAGCGGCACCATCAGGGTGAAGGTCATGGTGCCCAGGCCGTTGAGCGCCCCGCCGCTCCACAGCAGGGCGAAGTGGCGCCGCCACGGGGGGCGGGCGCCGGTGTTCTCGGGAACGGGGGGCGGTGCCGCGGCGCGGGTCCGGGCGGTCACCCCGTCCATGCGGAGGTCTCGGGCATGGCCTCGGAAGGAAGTCGACGTCGTTGTCCGACGGCGGCCGGGGACCCGGTGGCATCCCCGTGGTGCCGTCTTCTCCTACCTGCCTCGGTGGCCGGATGGGCCGTGAGGCGGCGCCGCGACCGTGTGTCGTCCGTGCGGCGCCGCAGTGGGACGGCGACAGCTTAATGCGCTGCGGGAGCGCATGCGCCCGCAACACGTCAACAGCGGGTGAAGTCGATCAGGGCCCGGTGCCGACGAGGGTGAGGCGGTGGGCCTCGGTCGGGTCCGGGTGCTCCCAGCGGCCGACGAGGCGGTCGACGACCGCCGCCGGGACGGGGGCGGGGCGGCGGTCCAGGCGGGCGCGCAGCACCCCGGGCGGGGCCTCCACGGCGGTGATCTCCACGCGGGCGCCGTAGGCGGCGGCCAGTCCGGTGCAGCGGTCGCGCAGCGAGCGGGAGATGTTGGTGGCGTTCCAGACGAAGGACCGCCGTGCCCGCAGGTGCTCGCGGGCGCGCTCGTGGGCGGCGGCCGCCACGGGCCGCTGGTCGTCGGTGGGCCTCACGCCCAGCTCCGCGCGGATCGCGTCCAGGCCCACCACCGGCAGGCCGGGGCGTTCGCGGGCGATCCAGGTGTCCTTGCCGGCGCCGGGCAGGCCGGACATGACGGTGACGGTCATGCGGGTGTCGTCGTAGGCGTCGTGGTCGGGGTCGCGGTCGGGGCGGCGGAAGAACCAGAACCGGGCGTGGTCGGAGGGGAAGGCGCGCGGGCGGTCCAGGCAGGCCTGCTCGGCGCAGTACTCGCGGTACAGGCCGATGTTCTCCAGCACCTCGGCGGCGTCCCGGCAGTGGCGGCCCAGGATGTCGGCGGTGGCGAGCAGAGCCAGGTCGTCGTTGCGGGCGGTCAGGCTCACCCGGAACGCGATGCTGCGCAGGTCGGGGCGTTCCAGTGCCCAGAACGGCACCTGGTGGTGGCGTACCAGCGCCGCCACGTGCTCGCGTTCGGCGACGGGGGCGCCCAGCCGCCATAGGAGGGCGCGCACCATGAGGTCGCCGCGGCGGGAGTGGCCGTGGGCGGTGACGCGGCCGTCGTCCTCGCGGCGGGTGCACAGGGGTTTGGCGACGTCGTGCAGCAGTACGGCGACGAACAGCCGCGCCCGCTCGTCGGCGGGCCGGGCCCGCCATTCGGGCAGGGAGGCCAGCGCCTCGCAGGCCATGCGGGTGTGCACGGCCACGTCCCCCTCGGCGTGGTGGACCGGGTCCTGTTCGACGCCCTCCAGGGCGCGGACCTCGGGCAGGGCGTCGCGCACCCGGTCCCAGTCCAGGTCCCAGGAGGGCGGGGCGGGGCACAGCCCGGCCAGGTCGGCGTACTCAGTGGGCGTCCGCATAGAGCACCTCCGGGTCGGCCAGGCCGTTGGCGATGAGGGGGCGGTCCATCCAGTGCGTCCCCGAGTCCAGGACGGCGGTGGTGAAGTCGGCGCGCACCCACTTGTAGCGGTCGACGGTGCGCCCGCCCTCCTCGACCTTGATGTACAGGCCCTCCATGAGATCGGAGCCGTCGCTCTCGGCCAGGGCGCGGTCGGGGTCGGCGCCGCCGGCGCGGGCGGCCTCGGCCAGGGCCTCGCGCCAGCGCGGGGTGCGGCATGTGGAGGGGCCCACCAGGGCGGTGAGGTCGGCCAGACGGTCCAGGGGGCCGGTGTGCAGCACGGGCACCGACGCGACGGGCAGCCCGGCCAGCATCTCCCGCCGCGCGGGGGTGTCCAGGAAGGCGCCGTCGCGGGTGTCGAGGATGTCGAACTCGCAGAACAGGTGGGGCAGCGCGTCGTAGTACACGGTGTGCTTGGCGTACATCCACTCGCCGTACAGCACGTACCGGTCACCCAGGCGCTCGCGCAGGCGCGGGGCGAGGGTGGCGGCCCAGGCCTTGAACGGCGCGAACTGCCGCTCGCGCGGGCCGCCGGTCAGGTAGTGCCCGCGGCTCTGCAGGAGCAGCTCGCCGCCGGGGCCGAAGCCGATCCCGGCGTTGGCGCCGTCGAGCTTCTCCTCCACGACCAGGTGCCGTCCGGCGATGGCGGAGAAGGGGACCGCGGACAGGTCCCGGTCACCGGGCTGCAGGCGCGATCCGTGGATGTGCCGGGTCCGCGGGTACTTGTGCATGGGGACCGTTCTAGCGCGGCACGGGGACCGGCGGCCAGGGATTTTCCGGCCCCCGCCGGTGCCCGCCGGACCCCGCCGGGCGGCCCCGGCCGGGCTCAGCGGCCGGTGACGGGGCGGCGCGAGCCCAGGGAGGCGGCGTCGGCGGCGGCCCGCCCGGCGTTCCACCCGTCCTCGCTGTAGGGCCCGCGCATCCGCGAGTAGGTGAGCTCGCCGAACGCCTGCTCCACGGCCTTCTCCACCTCGCGCTCGCGGGCGGCGAACAGCGGCACCAGGTCGCGTCCGGCCTCGGCCTGGGCCGCGTCGCGGACGCTGCGGGCCGCCTCGGCGAGGCGTTCGCCCACGCGCACCGCGAACGCCGACATGAACGAGGACCGGAAGTCCCTGCCCGCCCGGCGCCCGGACCGGTCGCGCACCGAGCTGCCCGCCCGCATCGCCGCCTCGGCCTGCACCAGCAGCGAGGTGAACAGCAGGTCCACGGCGTCGACGTCGTCGGGGAAGCCCATGACGGTGCACGTCTCCAGCTCGCGGTGCCACACCGCCCGGCAGTGGTTGGCCTCGGCGACCTCGTGCAGCAGCACGGCCTTGGAGTCGTCGTAGGGGGCGTCCACGGGCACCCGCCGGGCGTACCCGGCCTCGGAGGACTCCTCCTCGTCGGCCTCCAGCAGCGCCCGGTCGATGCTGTGCCGGGCCATGAGCTCCTGGGCGCGGGCACTGAGCGCTTCGGCCTCCTCGGGGAACTCGGTGGACTCGGCCTTGGCCAGCAGGGCCCGGACCCGGGCGAGCTTGCCCCGGTCGACCTCGGTGCGCGCGCGGGAGGGGCGTACCCGGCCGGGGCGGTGGGAGCCGGGCACGTCCATGAGGCGCTGCAGCGGCGGCAGCGCGCGCAGCGCGGCCAGGGTCCGCAGCACCAGCTCGACGGCCTCGAAGCGCAGCAGGCCGTGGGCCCGGCCCAGGTGCTCCAACGGGTCGGCGACGGTCTCCAGGGCGCGCACCTGCGCGGTCCAGGCGGGGTCGACGGTGGCGGGGGAGTGGCGCTCCAGGTCGGCGGCGGCCGCGTGGGCTCCCACCGCCGCGGCGGCCGGACCCAGCAGGCGGTCCAGGCGGCGCACGGCCTCGGCGGGCTGCCAGCCGCGCGCCCACACCGACCCGGCCGCGTCGCGCAGGGCCGCGGTCAGGGCCTCTTCGGCGGCGCGCGCTCGGGCCGGGTCCTCGGTGTCGGCGAGCAGCGCCGCCGCCAGGTCGACGCCACCGCCGCCGCGACCCGTGACCAGGGCGTCGACGGCCTCGGTGACGATGTCGGCCGCGGGGGACGCGGGCGCGGGGCCGTCCCAGTCGGGCACGGCCCGCTCGCGCGGCGCGCGCCGCTGCTTCCTGCTCCCCACCCGTGGCCCCCGTGTCCCGTCGTTCGTGGTCGGTGGACGATCCTACCGAGCGGCGCAGGCCCGCCCCGCACGTGAGAGAACGGAAATACCCGTGAAAAACGTCCGGTCCGGAGTATCCCCGGCTTCGCCGGGGAAAGGGGTCCGTGCCGCGCATTCGCCCGACAACCGCCCCCGCCGGCCGTACGGATCGCGCTTCCGGCGCCCGATCCGCCCGGTCGGCGGCGGTTCCGTGCGCCCCGGTCCGCAACGGCCGGAACGTCACCGTCGGTCCGCCGGAACGCCGAACACGTGCCATATCCCTCAATCCGGTCTCGCCCCCGACCGGGATCGAGTGTCGGTCGCGGAAAGGTGGACCTTTCCTCGCGGAAGCATTCCGGAAACATCCCGGTCCTAGCGTCTCCTGCATCCGCCGCCACCGAGGAGTCTCCATGAACCAGGGAACCGGCCCCGCCGACCATGAGGGCCCCTCGGCCGCGGGCCCGGCCCGCTGCCCCTACAGTGCGAACGGGGCCCTGGCACTGCACCGGGGAGGCGAGCTGCCCTGGCGGCAGCTGCGCGAACGCCACGGCGGACTGGTCCCGGTGGAGCTGGACCCGGGCGTCCCGGGCTGGCTCCTGCTGGGCTACAAGGAGAATCTCCAGGCCCTGCGGGACCAGACCCACTTCTCCGCGGACCCGCGCCCCTGGCGCGCGGGCGGGGGACCGGCGCGCACCGAGGCGCTGGGACACGACGGGGCCGAGCACCAGCGCCTGCGGATCCCCATCGTGGACGCGCTGGCCAGGGTCGGCACCTCGCAGCTGGTCCCCGTCGTGGAGCGCGCCGCGGTGCACCTGCTGGGCCGGGTCGCCGCCGAGGGCGCCGCCGACCTCATCGGCCGGTACGCCGCCCCGCTGCCCGCGATGGTCCTCAACGAACTGTTCGGCCTGCCCGACGAGTACGGGCGGATGCTCGCCGACCTCGCCGAGCGGTCCTGGAGCGGGGACCCCGAGGAGACGGCGCTCGCCGCGCGGGCGGTGCGCGGCTACTTCCAGGGGCTGGTGGAGCGCAAGCGCCGCGAACCCGGCGAGGACCTGGCCGGCCACCTGCTGGCCCACCCCAACGCGCTCACCGACGAGGAGGCGGTCGAGGCGCTGACCCTGCTGTGGCGGTCCGGGCACGAGCCCACCACCCACCTGATCGGCAACGCCCTGCTCAAGCTGCTGGAGGACCCCGGCGTGTGGACCGCCTACCTGGGCGGCACCCTCACTCCGGAGGACTTCATCGACTACGTCATGTGGACGGACTCTCCCCTCCAGGTGCTGGCGGGGCGCTACTCCACCATGGACATCCGGTTCTCGGGCGCGCACATCCGCCGGGGCGAGCCCCTGCTGTTCGGGCTGGCCTCGGCGCACACCGACCCGTCGGTGTCGCGGCACGGCGAGGACGCGATGGTCCTGGCCGGGAACCGGTCCCACCTGTCGTGGGGCGCGGGCGCCCACCGCTGCCCGGCCACCGCGTTCTCCCGGGAGCTGGTGCGCACCGCCGTCGACCTCGCCGTGGACCGGCTGCGCGGCATGGTGCTGGCGGTGGAGCCGGCCGACCTGCGGTGGCGGCACTCGCTGTCGGTGCACGGGCTGGAGGAGCTGCCGGTGTGGTTCACCGCCACCGGCGAGCGGGTGGAGCAGGGACAGGGAGATGAGCCCCGGGAGAGGAGGCCGGCCCGCACCTGGATCCGGCGCAGGCGCCGCCCCGCGGCCCAGGGCGCCCGGTACCAGGCGCCGCTGGCCCGGTCGGGCGGGGAGGACGGGAGCGACGGGGAGCGGACCGAGGCGGTGGCCGTCGCGCCCCGGCCCCGCAGGCACCGGTCCCCGCAGGGCGCGGGCGCCCGGTACCAGGCGCCCTTCGCGGAGAAGGAGGCGGCCCCCGACCCGCTGGACCGGCTCCTGGCGCACTGGCGGCCCCGCGGCTGAACGCCCGCCGCACCGGCCCGGGGTTCTCCCGGGCCGGCGCGGCGGAGGGCTTCAGGGGCCGGTCTCGACCAGCAGGACCTCCAGGGTGCGGGGGCCGTGCACCCCCTCCACCCGGTTCAGCTCGATGTCGCTGGTGGCCGACGGCCCGCTGATCCAGGTCAGCGGGCGGGCCGGGTCGAGCAGGCGCACCGCCTGGGGCACCCCGTCCACGACCTGGTCGGCGCGCACGACGCACAGGTGGTAGTCGGGGACCAGGGAGATGGCGCGCCGGCCCTGGTCGGGGCCGCCGTCCAGCACGATCGTCCCGGTCTCGGCGATCGCGACCGCGCACGCGGTGACCACCCCGTCGGCGGCGTCCAGCTCGTGCACCCCCAGGGGCGCCTCCCGCGAGTCGGCCAGGGTCTCGACGCCGGCCTGTTCCGTCCACTCGCCGGGCAGCCCCTGGGGCACCACCACACGGCGGGCGCCGCGCCGGGCCAGGGCCGCGGCCACCTCCGCGCCGACCCGGTCGGCGGGCACCCGGTGCACCAGCGCCTTGTAGTCGACCAGCCGGTCCTCGAACACCTCCAGGGTGGGGCCGACCGCGTGGGAGTCCAGGTAGGTCCGTTCGCGCGGACGGTGCACCGGCTCGTCGGCGGGGACGTCGGCCAGGGCGGCCCGCACCCGGGCCAGGATCGCCTCCTTGGCGCTCATCGGTCCTCCTCCCGCGCACTGTCGCGCTCGTTCCACCAGCGTCGGAACGACTCCGCCGGGACGTCGGGGACGTCGCGTGTGTCGGTCCAGGCCCCGGCGAGCCCGGGCAGGTGCCGGGGGACCAGGCCGCGGCCCAGCCCGGCGGCGCGCTGGACCGCGCCCAGGGCCCGGGAGGACGAGAACACCGTCTCCGCCCCCGCCATCAGGGCCTTCTCGCCCGCGTGGCCGCGGCGCCCGGCGACCTCCTCGCGCAGGTGCACCAGCACCTCGGGGATGTCGATGGCGACGGGGCACACCTCGTAGCAGGCGCCGCACAGCGAGGACGCGTACGGCAGGGCCTCGTCGACCTCCGAGCCCATCCCGCGCAGCTGCGGGGTGAGGATCGCGCCGATCGGGCCCGGGTAGACGGAGCCGTAGGAGTGGCCGCCGGTGCGCTCGTAGACCGGGCAGGTGTTCAGGCAGGCCGAGCAGCGGATGCAGCGCAGCGCCTGGCGGCCCACCGTGTCGGCCAGCACGTCGGTGCGGCCGTTGTCCAGCAGCACCAGGTGGAACTCCTGCGGGCCGTCGCCCGGGGTCACCCCGGTCCAGGTGGAGGTGTAGGGGTTCATCCGCTCGCCCGTGGAGGAGCGCGGCAGCAGCTGCATGAACACCTCCAGGTCGTTCCAGGTCGGGACGATCTTCTCGATGCCCACCACCGAGATGAGGGTCTGCGGCAGGGTCAGGCACATGCGCCCGTTGCCCTCCGACTCCAGCACCACGAGCGTTCCCGAGTCGGCCACCGCGAAGTTGGCGCCCGAGACGGCCGTGCGGGTGCGCAGGAACCGCTCGCGCAGGTGCGTCCGGGCGGCCTCGGCCAGCGCCCGCGGATCGTCGGTCAGCCCGGGCGGGGCGGGCGTGCCCCACTCGGCCATCTGCTCCAGGAAGATCTCGCGGATCTGGGAGCGCCCCAGGTGGATGGCGGGCACCAGGATGTGCGAGGGCAGGTCCTCGCCCAGCTGGACGATCAGTTCGGCCAGGTCGGTCTCGTAGGCGGTGATGCCCGCGGCCTCCAGGGCGTTGTTGAGCTCGATCTCCTGGGTGGCCATGGACTTGACCTTGACCACGTCGGTCTCGCCGGTGGCCCGCACCAGACCGGTGACGATCCGGTTGGCCTCGGCGGCGTCGCGGGCCCAGTGGACGTGCCCGCCCGCGCGGGTCACCGACTCCTCCAGCTGCTCCAGGTAATGGTCGAGGTGGCGCAGGGTGCGGTTCTTGATCTCGGCGCCCTCGGCGCGCAGCCGCGCCCAGTCCTCGCCCAGCTCGTCCACCACCAGGCCGCGCTTGTCGCGGATGGTGTGGGTGGCCTTGCGCAGGTTGTAGCGCAGCCGCGAGTCCCGCACGGCGGTGCGGGCCGCCTCGGGGAAGGGCGGCATGCCCAGGAACGTGGCGCTGCTCATCGGGTCGCGCCCTCCTTCTCGGTCCGGCCCCGGCCGGTCTGTTCGGTCCCGGCGCCCTCGAAGTCCTTCTCGGTGCTCGCCAGGATCTCGGCGATGTGGGCGACCCTCATCCCGGCGCGCTGGCGCGAGAGGATGCCGCCGATGTGCATCAGGCAGGAGTTGTCCACGGCGCACAGCACCTCGGCGCCGGTCTCCAGGGCGTGGCGGGCCTTGTCGGCGCCCATGGCCGAGGAGACGTCGCCGTTCTTGACCGCGAACGTGCCGCCGAACCCGCAGCACTCGGTGGCCCCGGGCAGCTCGACCAGCTCCAGGCCGCGCACCGCGCGCAGCAGCTCGTAGGGGCGGTCGCCCAGGCCGAGCATGCGCAGCCCGTGGCAGGTGGGGTGGTAGACGACCCGGTGCGGGTAGTAGGCGCCCACGTCGGTGACGCCCAGGACGTCCACGAGGAACTCGGTGAGGTCGTACACGCGCGGGGCCAGGGCGGCGACCTTGCGGGACAGGCGGCTGCCGCTGCCGCCCAGGCGCGGGTAGTTGTCGCGGACCATCGCCGCGCAGGAGGCGGAGGGCACCACGACCGCGTCGGCGTCCTCGAAGGTGCGCACGAACCGCACGGCGAGCCTGCTCGCGGGGCGGCGGTAGCCGGTGTTGTAGTGCATCTGCCCGCAGCAGGTCTGGTCCGGGGGGAAGACGACCTCGTGGCCGAGCCGCTCCAGGAGGCGCACCACGGCCCGGCCGGTATCGGGGAAGAGCGTGTCGTTGACACAGGTGATGAAGAGCGCGATCCGCATGGGCCTCCTTCGCGCCGCGCCGGACCGGCGGCGGCCTGCTCGCCACGAGCCTCTGAGTGGTCAGACCACTTTGTCACACACGAACGGAAAAGAGCAAGAACCTGCCCTTTGTTCGGATATGGAGGTGTCGTCGGATCAAATTGGTATGATCACTTGCCCGGGGAGGTGATCGGAAGGCGTCCCCGGCGCGACGACCACAGGGAGCGGAGGGGTGCTGCATGGACGACCGGACCCCGGTCACCCAGCGGGCCGTCGAGCGCATCAAGGAGATGATCGCCTCCGGCGAGGTCGGCCCCGGCCAGCGCCTGCCCACCGAACGCGACCTCGCCGCCCGCCTGGACATCTCCCGCAGCTCCATGCGCGAGGCCATCCGCTCCCTCACCACCCTGGGCGTCCTGGAGGCCCGCCACGGAGCCGGCGTCTACGTCACCGCCCTGCGCCCCGCCGACCTGTTGGAGACCTTCTCCGTACTGGCCGAGGTCTCCCGCGGCGACACCCTCCTGGAGGTCCTCCAGGTCCGCCGGATGATCGAGCCCGCCGCCACCGCCCTGGCCGCCGCCCGCGCCACCGACGACGACCTGAGGCGCATCGGCACGCTCCTGGACCGCATCGACGGCGCCCCCGCGACCGAGGCCGAGACGGTCGCCGCCGACCTGGGCTTCCACCAGGCCATCGTCGCCAGCACCGGCAACGCCACCCTGGCCGCCGTCAGCCAGGGCCTGTCGTCTCGGACCTTCAACGCCCGGGTGTGGGCCGGGCACCGCGAGGCCGGGTTCACCGACGAACTGCGCGAGGACCACCGGCGCATCCACGAGGCCCTGCTGGCCCGCGACCCCGACGCGGCCCGCGCCGCCGCCACCGTCCACGTCATGCGGGTGGAGCGCTGGCTCGCCGCCGACCTGGCCGACCGCGACGGGGCCCCGGGGGCCTGAGCCGCGGCCGCCCCTCACACACCGCGTTCGCGCAGCCGCTCGGCGAACTCCTCGGCCCGCAGCACCCGGGCCAGGTCCTCGCGCCGCGGCGCGGGCGCCCGCTCGTCCTGCGTCCCGTCCTGCGGCTCGGGCGCCTGCTCGGCGACCTCCCTGCGCAGCTCGTCGCCGATCCCCAGGGAGCCGCGGTCCTCGATCTCGTCGATCCGCAGGCCGTGCGGGTGGTCGAGCAGGTACTCGGCCACCGCGCTGTCCTGGTCCGGGGCGCCCACGTCCATGTCGGCGTCCACGTCGTCGATGTCCTCGGACCGCTCCCAGCGCTCCCCGTCCGACCCCTCGCTTGCTCCGGCCACGGGCGTCCCCCTCACCCTCGGTCATCCCTACTTTCCGATCATGCCTGGTCGAGGCGGGGTATTCCAGTGCCGGAGCGGACAGAGCAGGGTAAGGGGGAAAGCGGTGTCGGTTACGGACGGTAGGCTTTTCCGGCCGAACCCCGACCCTCCCCCAGGAACGGAGCCCCCTGTCCCGTGACACTGCGCCAACGGGTCCGCACGATCGTCGACGCCTCCTGGTTCCAGGGCACCGTCGTCACCCTCATCCTCGTCAACGGCGTCATCCTCGGTGTGGAGACCTCGCCCCGGATCATGGAGGAGCACGGAACGCTCCTGCACGGCATCGACCTGTGCATCCTCGCGCTGTTCGTGGTCGAACTGCTGCTGCGGATCTACGCCCACCGGGCGGAGTTCTTCCGCGACCCGTGGAGCTGGTTCGACCTGGTGATCGTGGGCATCGCCCTGCTGCCCACCTCCGGGCCGTTCTCGGTCCTGCGGGTGCTGCGCGTGCTGCGGGTCCTGCGGCTGCTCTCGGTCATCCCCAGCCTGCGCCACGTGGTCGCCGGGCTGTTCCGGGCGCTGCCCGGCATGCTGTCGATCCTGTTCCTGGTCATCCTGCTGCTGTACGTGGCGGCGGTGATGGCCACCCGGCTGTTCGCCGACGTGTCCCCGCAGTACTTCGCCGACCTGCCCACCTCGCTGTTCACGCTGTTCCAGATCGCCACCGCCGACGGGTGGGGCACCATCGCCAAGGACGTCATGGAGCACATGCCGATGGCGTGGATCTTCTTCGTCGTCTTCGTGCTGGTGTCGACACTGGTCGCCCTGAACCTGTTCATCGCCGTGGCCGTGGAGGCGCTGGAGAAGGACGACGACCGGCCCGGGGGCGGCGGTGAGGGCCCGGTCGGCGGCGGCCGCGCCGGCCCCGACGGAGAGGGGCCCGACGGGCAGCGCCTCATCCTCGCCGAGCTGCGCGCCCTGCGCGCCGAGGTGGCGCAGCTGCGCCGCGAGCGCGAGGAGGTCGGCCGGGGCTGACCCGCCCCGTCCGGCGGGAGCGGAACAAGGCCGCCGGGGCCGGGGTTGTGGAAAACGCCGCGCGGGCCCGCGGACGTGGCAAGGTGGTCTTCACAGCCGCGGCGCGGACGTGCGGGCACGGTCCGAGCCCCGTGCCGCCCGCCGCGCACCTGGACCTTACGGACGACGAGGAGCGACCGGATGTCTGCCACACCACTCCCCCGCACAGAGGACACCGGAGAACGGGCCGGGACGGCCCCGGCCCTGGACCGCAGGGACGAGTGGGCGGCCCTGGGCGCGCACCGCGAACGGCTGGCCGGCACCCACCTGCGCGACCTGTTCGAGGCCGACCCCGCCCGCGCCGACCGGTTCACCCTCGACGTCGGCGGCCTGCACGCCGACTACTCCAAGAACCTCGTCACCGACGAGACCCTGCGCCTGCTGGCCGACCTGGCCGGGGCGACCCGGGTCGCCGGGCTGCGCGACGCCATGCTGCGCGGCGACCACGTCAACCTCACCGAGGACCGGGCCGCGCTGCACACCGCGCTGCGCGCGCCCCGCTCGGCGGTGATCGAGGTGGACGGCCGGAACGTGGTCCCCGAGGTGCACGAGGTCCTGGACCGGATGGCGGAGTTCGCCGACCGGGTGCGGTCCCGGCGCTGGCTCGGCCACACCGGGCAGCCGGTGCGGAGGATCGTCAACATCGGCATCGGCGGCTCCGACCTGGGCCCGGCCATGGCCTACGAGGCGCTGCGGCCCTACAGCGACCGGGGCCTGGAGTTCCGGTTCGTGTCCAACGTCGACGGTGCCGACCTGCACGAGGCGCTGGTGGACGCCGACCCCGCCACCACCCTGTTCGTCATCTCCTCCAAGACCTTCACCACGATCGAGACCATCACCAACGCCACCGCGGCCCGCCGGTGGCTGGTGGAGGGCCTGGGCGCGGAGGAGGCCGTCTCCCGGCACTTCGTGGCGGTCTCCACCAACGCCGAGGAGGTGGCCCGGTTCGGGATCGACACCGGGCACATGTTCGGCTTCTGGGACTGGGTGGGCGGCCGCTACTCCTACGACTCGGCCATCGGCCTGTCGCTGATGGTCGCCATCGGTCCGGAGCGGTTCCGGGAGATGCTCGCCGGGTTCCACCTGATGGACACCCACTTCGCGACGGCGCCGGTCGAGCGCAACCTGCCGTTCCTGCTGGGGCTGCTCGGCGTCTGGTACGGCGGGTTCTGGGAGGCCGAGAGCCACGCGGTGCTGCCCTACAGCCACCACATGTCCCGCTTCGCCGCCTACCTCCAGCAGCTGGACATGGAGTCCAACGGCAAGTCGGTGCAGCGCGACGGGCGGCCGGTCGGGTGGGCGACCGGGCCGATCGTGTGGGGCACCCCGGGCACCAACGGCCAGCACGCGTACTTCCAGCTGCTGCACCAGGGCACCCGGTTCGTGCCCGCCGACCTCATCGGGTTCGCAGAGCCGGCGCCCGACCTGCCCGAGGCGCTGGTGCCCCAGCACGACCTGCTGATGGCCAACATGTTCGCCCAGGGACAGGCGCTGGCCTTCGGCAAGACCGCGGAGGAGGTCGCCGGGGAGGGGGTCCCGGCCGGGTTGGTCCCGCACCGCACCTTCGCCGGGAACCGCCCCACCACCACCATCCTGGCCGAGCGGCTCAGCCCATCGGTGCTGGGGCAGCTGGTGGCCCTGTACGAGCACAAGGTGTTCGTCCAGGGGGCGGTGTGGAACATCAACTCCTTCGACCAGTGGGGTGTGCAGCTGGGCAAGGTGCTGGCCAAGCGGGTCGAGCCGGCGCTGACCGAGGGGGCGCGGGTGGAGGGGCTGGACGCCTCCACGGCCGGGCTGGTGGCCCGGTACCGCACGCTGCGCGGACGCTGACCGGCGGCGGCCCCCGCCCCCGCCGCCGCCGCGGGCGGGGGCCGGGCCTGCCGCGGGTCCCTCCCCGGGAAGGTACGGCCGGTGCCCCGGCGGACGCACCCCGGGCCGCGCCCGCCCCCGGATGGCGCGCCGGGGCACCGCCCTCCCAGGCTGTCGACCTCCCGGGCCGGTGCCCCTCGGGGCCGTCGGTCCCGCGGGCCGCGGAACCTCCAGACCGGCGGGCTCACGCACCGCACCGCCCCGCCCCGGACCGGTGCCCTTCGGGGCCGCTGGCCCCGCGGACCCAGGAGTCCCCAGGCCGCCGATCTTCCGGTCCGCCGAACCCCGAACCGTTGTTTTCCCGGGCGCCGAGCTTCTAGGCCGCCGGCCTTCGGGACCCGGTGCCCTGCCGGTCCGCCGAGCCCCGGACCGGGGTCGACGAGCCTCCGGGCCGGCGGCCGGTGGGGGCGGTGACGGCCGGGGCGCCGCACGCCCCGGACCGGCGGGAACGGGGGAACGCGGGGCCGGGATCGGGCCGCGGCGGTACGGCGGGTTCCGGGGCGTCCTGCGCGTTCCGGGCGCAGGCCGGGGTTCCGGCGCGGATGTTGGAAATCGGCACGCCACTCGTGCAAGCTCTACGTAGTCGATCTACTACGTAAAGCGACCTACGGGGGGCAGGGCCACACATGACCGCGCCGATGGACGTGCCCGAGTCGTCCCAGCACGCCGAGCCCGAAGCCGTGGCCGCGGGGGCGAAGAACGCCGCCGGCCGCTCGCTGCGCCAGATCGCCTGGCAGAGGTTCCGCAAGGACAAGGTCGGCATGGCCGGCGGCATCGTCGTCATCCTGCTCATCCTCGTCGCGGTCTTCGCCCCGCTGCTGACCGCCTGGTTCGGCTACCCGCCCAACCAGTTCAACCAGCAGCTCGTCGACCCCCTCACCGGCGGGGTCCTGCGCGACCCCGCGAACCCCGCCCTGGGCCTGGACCCGTGGGGCGGGATCAGCGCCGACCACCTCCTGGGCGTCGAGCCCGTCAACGGCCGCGACCTGTTCAGCCGCATCGTCTACGGCGCCCGCACCTCGCTGCTGGTCGCCACCGTCGCCACCCTCGTGTGCGTCGTCATCGGGACCGTCCTGGGCGTCGTGGCGGGGTACTTCGGCGGCTGGGTCGACACCGTCATCAGCCGGGCCATGGACATCTTCCTGGCCTTCCCGCTGCTGCTCTTCGCCATCGCCCTGGTGGGCGTCATCCCCGACGGGGCCTTCGGCCTCACCGGCAACGGGCTGCGCATCGGCGTGCTGATCTTCATCATCGGGTTCTTCAACTGGCCCTACATCGGGCGCATCGTGCGCGGGCAGACCCTCACCCTCAAGGAACGCGAGTTCGTCGAGGCCGCCCGCAGCCTGGGCGCGGGCAGCGCGCACATCGTGTTCAAAGAGATCCTGCCCAACCTCGTCACTCCGATCCTCGTCTACTCCACCCTGCTCATCCCCACCAACATCCTGTTCGAGGCGGCCCTGAGCTTCCTGGGCGTGGGCATCAACCCGCCCACGGCCACCTGGGGCGGCATGCTGGAGAACGCGCTGCGCTTCTACACGACGTCGCCGCACTTCGTGATCATCCCGGGTCTGGCCATCTTCGTCACCGTGCTCGCGTTCAACCTGTTCGGCGACGGCCTTCGGGACGCCTTCGACCCGCGCTCCTCCGACTGACCTCCCCGGCCGCCGCCCGCCCAGGGCGGGCCGGCCTCGGGCCGTGCACCGCTCACGGCCCCGGCGGGACCGATCCCGGTTCCGCAGCAACCCGATCCTGGAGGCAAGGTGAACACCCACCACCACGGCACACCCCCGGCGCCCCGCAGGCGCCGGTTCGCGGCCCCCGCGGCCGCCGGCACGGCCCTGGCCCTGATGCTGACCGCGTGCGGCGGCGGGGGCGGAGGCGGCGGAGGAGGGGAGGTCGACGCGGAGTTCAACCAGGCCGAGACGGAGATGGTCAACCCGTCCGACCAGACCGGCGGCACCCTCCGGTACGCCATCTCCTCGGACTTCGACTCCCCGGACCCGGGCAACACCTACTACGCGTTCAGCTGGAACTTCACCCGCTACTACGCGCGCACCCTGCTCACCTACACCGAGGCTCCGGGGGAGGAGGGCACCCAGCTCCAGCCCGACCTGGCCGAGGCCATGCCCGAGGCCAACGAGGACTCCACCGAGTGGACCGTCCGCCTCAAGCCGGGGCTCAAGTACGAGGACGGGACGGAGATCACCGCCCAGGACGTCAAGTACGCGATCGCCCGCAGCAACTTCGGCGACCAGGCCCTGCCCAACGGGCCCAAGTACTTCCAGCAGCTGCTGGCGGACAGCGAGGACTACGAGGGGCCCTACGCCACCGACGGGGACCCGCTGGAGGGCTTCGACGGCATCGAGACGCCGGACGACCACACCCTGGTCTTCCACCTCAACGAGAGCTTCTCGGAGTTCCCCTACATCCTCATCCAGCCGCAGACCGCGCCGGTGCCGCCCGACGCCGACCGCGGCGAGCAGTACCAGAGCCGGGTGGTCTCCTCCGGGCCGTACAAGTTCGACGGGGAGTACCGGCCGGGCGTGTCCCTGAACCTGGTCCGCAACGACCAGTGGGACGCCTCGACCGACCCCACCCGCCGGGCGCTGCCCGACCGTATCGAGGTGCAGCTGGGCGTCGACCAGAACGAGATCGACCAGCGCCTGGTCAACGGCGAGCTGGACGTGGACCTGGGCGGTGTCGGCGTGGGTCCGGCGATGCGCGGCACCCTCATCACCGACGAGGCCCGGCGCGCCAGCGTCGACAACCCGCAGACCAACACCCTGCGCTACGTCAACATCAACACCGTGGTCGAGCCGCTGAACAACCTGGCCTGCCGCGAAGCGGTCATGTTCGCCGCCGACCGGGACGCCCTGCACCGGGCCTGGGGCGGTGAGACCGGTGGGGACATCGCCACCCAGATCATGCCCTCGGCGCTGCCCGGCGCCGACCCGAGCATCGACCCGTACCCGTCCGACGACAACAAGGGCGACCTGGACAGGGCCCGGGAGAAGCTGGAGGAGTGCGGGCACCCGGACGGGTTCTCCACCTCCATCGGCGCCCGCGCCGACCGGCCCTCGGACGTGAGCACCGCCGAGGCCGTCCAGCAGGCGCTGGCCCGGGTGGGCATCGAGGTCGAGATCAAGCAGTACCCGTCCGACACCTACACCAACACCCAGGCCGGGTCCCCGGACTTCGTCCACGAGAACGACCTGGGGCTCACGGTGTACGGCTGGGCCCCGGACTGGGCCACCGGCTACGGGTTCATGAGCAAGATCCTGGACGGCGACGCCATCCAGGACGCGGGCAACGCGAACATCTCCGAGTTCGACGACGACCAGGTCAACGGCTGGTTCGACGAGGTCGTCACGGTCGAGGACCCCGAGGAGCGCGCCTCGATCTACACGCAGATCGACCAGCGGGCCATGGAGCAGGCGGTCATCCTGCCCGCGGTGTTCGAGCGCACCGTGATGTACCGGCCGCCGAACCTGACCAACGTGTACTACCACGCCGGCTACAGCATGTACGACTACATGTCGCTCGGTACGACGGGGGAGTAGAAAACAGCCGGTAAAACCCAGTACGGCGCGGGCCGGTAGCGTTCCTCTGCCCCTTGTGGGGCATCTATGGGGCAGAAGGGCGCTACCGGCCCGTTCCACGCACCTTCAACAACCGGTCCGGAGTGGGTACCGGCGAATCCACGGACCACGCCGCCGTTCCTCCAAAGACTCCCCCCACAGCTCCTCAAAGTCCTCCTTCAGTCGCTTTCGGCCCTTCTCCGTGGAGTGCTTGTAGATATCCGGAACCGTGCTGTCCCGGTGGCCGGGGTGTCCTCGACCGGGCCGCAGATCTGAGGGGAAGCGGGAGGGGGCGGTTCCGGGATCATTCGATCCCGGTCCCGTGGAATTCGAGGGCGCCGACGACGCCGCGGGACACCTTCCCCACCTGTGCCCGGGCCGCCGTCCCCGGCCGTCTCGGGGGCACAGGTACACGCCGCGCGATCAAGCGTGATCATTCAAACACGCTGCGTTATCTTGGTCGTCTCAGGCCGAAACTTCGCGCCCCTGCCGATTTCCCTTCCAGGGCGGGCCCGACGACAGAAAGACACGCGCCTTGCTGACCTATATCCTGCGCCGCTTGGGCGCCGGTCTGCTGCTCCTGGCCGTGGTCACCATGGTCACCTTCGGCATCTTCTACGTCGTGCCCAAGTGGGCCGGCCGGACCACCGAGCAGCTGGCGACCATGTACGTGGGACGGGCGCCCACCCCCGAGGCGATCCAGGCGACCATCGACCGGCTGGGACTGGACAAGCCGGTCATCGTGCAGTTCGGCGAGTTCGTGCGCGGGATCTTCTTCGGCGCCGAGTACCGGTTCGGCCGGGACACCATCGAGTGCGCCGCGCCCTGCTTCGGCTACTCCTTCCAGACCTACCAGGAGGTCTTCCCCGAGATCGTGTCCCGGCTGCCGGTCACGTTCTCGCTGGCCCTGGGGGCGGGCGTCATCTGGCTGGTCGGCGGCATCGCCGTCGGCGTGGTCTCGGCGGTGTGGAAGGGCAGCCTCTTCGACCGGATCGCGATGGCGATCGCCCTGGCCGGCGTCTCCCTGCCGATCTTCTTCACCGGCCTGCTGGTGCTGGCCTTCCCGGTGCACGCCTGGGGCTGGTTCCAGACCCCGCGCTACGTCCCCCTCACCCAGGACCCGCTGGGCTGGGCCGCGGGCATGTTCCTCCCGTGGCTGACCCTGGCGTTCCTGCACGCCGCCATGTACGCGCGCCAGACCCGCGCGGGCATGTTGGAGGTCCTGAGCGAGGACTACATCCGCACCGCGCGGGCCAAGGGGCTGAGCGAGCGCAAGGTGGTGCTCAAGCACGCCCTGCGGCCCACCCTGACGCCGATCGTGACGATCTTCGGCCTGGACCTGGGGCTGGTCCTGGGCGGCGCGGTCCTGACCGAGCAGGTGTTCTCCCTCAACGGCATCGGGCGCTACGCGGTGAACGCCATCACCCAGAGCGACCTGCCCGTGATCCTGGGCGTGACCCTGTTCGGCGCGTTCTTCATCGTCGTGTGCAACCTGGTCGTCGACCTGATCTACCCGCTCATCGACCCGCGCGTGCGGGTCCACTAGCGGGCCCCTTCCCGCATCCACCACTCCGGACCCAGAGAGCAGAGGCCTCTCCTATGAGCGAATCCGCACCCGAGCCCGTCGTCCGCGTGGACGACCTGCGGGTGGCGTTCCCGACCATGGACGGCGATATCCAGGCGGTGGACGGGCTGTCCTTCGAGGTGCCCGCCGGGGGAGGGCTGGGCATCGTGGGCGAGTCGGGCTCGGGCAAGAGCGTGACCTCGCTGGCCCTGATGGGCCTGCACCGCGGCAGCCGGGCGAAGATCACCGGCGCCATCGAGGTGGCCGGGAAGGACGTCAACAAGCTGACCGACGGGCAGCTGCGGGCGATGCGCGGCAACGACATCGCGATGGTCTTCCAGGACCCGATGCAGTCGCTGCACCCGCAGTACACCATCGGCAACCAGCTGGTCGAGGCGCTGCTCGTGCACCGGCCGGGCGTGTCCAAGACGGAGGCCCGCAAGCACGCGGCCGAAGCGCTGGACCGGGTCGGCATCCCCTTCCCGGCCAAGCGGATCAATTCGTATCCGCACGAGTTCTCCGGTGGTATGCGCCAGCGTGTGGTGATCGCGATGGGGTTGATGTGCGATCCCAAGGTGCTGCTGGCGGACGAGCCGACCACCGCGCTGGACGTGACGGTGCAGGCGCGCATTCTGGACCTGTTGGACGAGCTGCGCCGGGATCTGGGGATGGCCCTGATCCTGGTCTCGCACGACCTGGCCGTGGTGGCGGGGTCGGTGGACGAGGT